>NZ_BAAAOS010000020.1:0-160194 GCF_039530625.1 Kribbella sancticallisti
AACCCAACCAGCGGCACGACAACCAACCTCGCACCAGCCGCTTGACATAGGAGAAACCATGATCCGGGTACTGCTCGCCGATGACCAGGCGCTGGTGCGCGCCGGGTTCCGCTCGCTGCTGAACGCCGAGGACGACATCACCGTGATCGGTGAGGTGTCCGACGGCGCCGAGGCGGTCGCGGTCGCCCGGGCCGAGAAGCCGGACGTCGTGCTGATGGACATCCGGATGCCCGGCACCGACGGGCTGGAGGCGACTCGGCAGATCGGCGCCGACAAAACCCTCTGCGACGTCCACGTGGTGATCCTGACGACGTTCGACCTGGACGAGTACGTCTTCGAGGCGCTCCGGGTCGGCGCCAGTGGGTTCCTGGTGAAGGACACCGAGCCGGTCGAGTTGCTCCAGGCTGTGCGAGTGGTCGCGCGCGGTGATGCGCTGCTGTCGCCGGGAGTGACTCGGCGGCTGGTCGCCGAGTTCGCCAGCCGTAGCCGGCAACCGCATGCGAGCAACGAACTCGACGTGCTGACCGAGCGCGAGCGGGAGATCGTCGCGCTGGTCGGCGAGGGCCTGTCGAACGACGAGATCGCCGAGCGCCTCGTGCTCAGCCCCGCGACGGCCAAGACTCACGTCAGCCGCGCGATGGTGAAGCTCGGCGTCCGCGACCGCGCCCAACTGGTCGTCCTCGCCTACCAAACCGGCCTCGTCCGCCCAGGCTGGCTCGGCTGACCCACCCCGTACTCCGCCCGCCCGGGCTCGCTCGGCTGACCCACCCCGCACTCCGTCCGCCCAGGCTGGCTCGGCTGACCAACCCCGTACTACGCCCGCCCGGGCTGAGGTCGGCTCTACTCTCGTCGGCGGCGCACCTGGACGCAGGGGCCGCCCGGATACTCCCCTGGCGGTAGCCCGGGTCACTCCCCCGAGCCGACGCGGTGAGGGGGGCCCAGGCGGCAAGGTCTGGGGTATGAACCGAACTGCTGCCCCGCTGGTCGAGGTCACCGGCCTGACCAAACGCTATGGCGACACCCTGGCTGTCGACGGTGTCGATCTGATGGTCCAGCCCGGTGAGGTCTACGGGTTCCTCGGGCCGAACGGAGCCGGCAAGACCACCACGCTGAGGATCCTGACCGGCCTGATCGCGCCGACCAGCGGCACCGTTCGCGTGCTCGGTGGAGCACCCGGCCAGGCGCAGGTGCTGGCCCGGACCGGTTCGATGATCGAGTCGCCGGCCTTCTACCCGTACCTGTCCGGTCTGGACAACCTGCGGCTGCTCGCGGAGTACGCCGAGGTGCCGCGCGCGCGGATCCAGCAGGTTCTCGAGCTGGTGGATCTCGCCGACCGCGCGCGGGACCGCTTCTCGACGTACTCGCTGGGCATGAAGCAGCGGCTCGGGGTCGCGGCGGCGTTGCTGAAGGATCCCGAGCTGGTGATCCTCGACGAGCCGACCAACGGGCTGGACCCGGCCGGCATGCGGGACATGCGACGGCTGATCCGCGAGCTCGGGGCCGACGGCCGGACGGTGTTGCTGTCCAGCCACCTGCTCGGCGAGGTGCAGCAGATCTGCGACCGGGTCGGCATCATCAACGAAGGCAAGATGGTTGCCGAGCACAACGTCGACGAGTTGCGCGCCGAGCAGGAACTGGTGATCCGCGCGGTGCCACGAGAGAGCGCTCGCTCGGTGCTCCAGCAGGCGGTCGGCGCCGACGCCGTCCACCTGTACGACGACACGCTGCGGGTGAAGGCGGCACCCGACCGCGCGGCCGAACTGAACCGCCTGCTGGTCGAGGCGGGGATCGCGGTCTCCGAGCTGCACAGCACGGAACGGGCCTTGGAGGACGTCTTCTTCGAGCTCACCAGCACCGGAACGGAGAAGGCCGATGTTGGGTAGTTACCGCGCCGAGTTGCTCAAGCTCCGCAAGCGATCCGCCGTCTGGGTGCTGTTCGCAAGTGGGCTCGTGCTGAGCCTGATCTTCGGCTACCTGCTGCCCTATCTCGGCTATGCGACCGGCGACGGCAACCAGCAGACCGACGGCATCCCCCGCTCCGAAGTACTGCGTGGGCTGCTGCCGGAACGCGTGCTGGACAACACCATCGGCGGCTTCCCCGTGTTCGCGGGAGCGCTCGCTCTGGTGCTCGGCGCGATCGTGGTCGGCGGCGAGTACACCTGGGGAACGCTGAAGACGATCCTCACCCAGCGCCCCGGCCGCGCCGCCATCCTCGGCGCGCAACTGCTCGGCCTCTTCACGATGCTCGCCGTCTGGGTGATCGGAATCTTCGCCGCCTGCGCCGCGTCCAGCATCGCGATCGCCGCGGCCGAGAACGCCCCGATGAACTGGCCGGGACCGCTCGACCTGCTGACAGGCCTGGCCGGCGGCTGGCTCGTCCTGGCGATGTGGTGCCTGGCCGGCGCCGTACTGGCCGTTGCCTTCCGCAACGTCGCACTGCCGATCGGGCTGGGCGTCGTGTGGGTCCTCGGCATCGAGGCGCTGCTCGCCGGGGTCGTGAGCAGCCTGCTGCCCGACCTGGAGTTCCTGTCCGACGCGATGCCCGGCGCGAACGCGGGCGCGCTCGTCTTCAGCATCACCGGCATGACCGCGGCCGACGCCCCGCCCGGAGTACGCGACGCCGTCAGCGGAGATCGCGCTCTCCTGACGATGCTCGCCTACGCCCTGATCTTCGCCGTACTGGCCGCGGTCACCACCCGCCGCCGCGACGTCATCTGAGCGTGCGCCCCGCGTGGGCGAGGCAGAGTTCGCAGAACATCGCGTTGGCCCAGGAGAACCACTCGCGGGTGAAGACGGTCGGGTCGTCGGTGTGGAAGGACTCGTGCATCTGGCCGGTGCCGCCGGTCGTGTCCCGCAGCAGTTCGAGCAGGCGTTGCCGCTCCTCCGCCGAAGTACTGGTCAACCCCTGTACCGCGAGCGCGATCGGCCACACGTGGTCCGGCGGAGTATGCGGGCTCCCGATCCCTTCCGCGTGCGTGCCGCTGTAGTAGTACGGGTTCTCGGGGCTGAGCAGCAGCGAACGAGTCGCCAGGTACGTCGGGTCGTCGGCCGCGGCGAATCCGGTCATCGGCACGGACAGCAGGCTCGGCATGTTCGCGTCGTCCATCAGCAGCCGCTCTCCGGTGCCGTCCACCTCGTACGCGTAGACCTGCCCGAGCGTCGGGTGGCCGACCGTGCCGTACTGCGCGATGCCGTCCTCGATGCCGGCCTTCAACTCCTTGGCCCGGGCGGCCAGGGCCGCGTCGCCGAGCACCTCGGTGGCGATCGCCTCCAGGTAGCCGAGCACGACCGCGGCGAACATGTTGCCGGGCACGTTGAACCCGTGCTCGGTGGCGTCGTCGCTGGGCCGGAAAGCGCTCCACGACATCCCGGTCGGCCGGGTCAGCCGGCCCCGCCCGTCCCGGACCAGCGTGTCGGTCGGCGCCTCGCCATGCCGCTGGAACCGGTACTGCGACCGCGCCTCGTGGTCCAGTTCGGTGGTCCAGAGGTCGAGGATCGCCACCGCCGCGACCCGGAACCGGTCGTCGATCACGTCGGCGCGGCCGGTGATCCGCCAGAGCCGGTAGGCCAGCTCGACCGGGTAGCAGAGCGAGTCGATCTCGTACTTGCGCTCCCACACCCACGGCGACATCTCGGTCTCGTCGGTGGTGTGCCCGGCGCCGTTCGGCTCGCGGTTGAACGCGTTCGCGTACGGGTCGAGCGCGATGTACTCGAGCTGCCGGTGCAGGACGCCGATCAAGATGTCCTGCAGGGCAGGGTCCTCGGCGCAGAGCACCAGGTACGGCCGCAACTGCGCGGCCGAGTCGCGCAGCCACATCGCCGGGATGTCCCCGGTCAGCACGAAGGTGGTCCCGTCCGGCAACCGCTCCGCGACCGCGGGGAGGTTCTGCGCCATCGAGGCCTGGAACATGTCCGCGATCACCTGGTCGCCGGTCGCCCGCCGTACCTCGTCGGTGGCGCGGGCCAGCACCTCGGGATCAATTCCGGTCATCAGGACATCACCTTTCAGCAGACCCGGTCGCAGTCGCAGGGGCGCTCTCCGCGGGTCCGAGCAGGAGCACTGAGGGGTTGGGCGAGAAGGTGTGGTCGAGCACCAGGCTGGCGGCGCCGACCGCGCCGACGTCCGCGCCGAGCGCGGTACCGGCGACGACGAAGGGATGCACGGACCGGACCAGGAAGCGCTCTTCCAGCGCCGCTCTGACGGCCTCGTCGAAGAAGGGTGCCAGCTGGTCCCAGTGCGGGCCGCCGAAGACGACGCGTTCGAGGTCCAGCAGGTTCGCGATGTCCTCGACCACCTTGGCGATCCGCTCCGCCAGCGCGGTGACGATCCCGCGCGCGACACCGGGTCCGGCGGCCGCCTCCGCGCACAGTTGGGCGAAAGCGACGTCCACCGCGTGCCGGTCGTCGAGGTCGATGCCTTGAGCAACTACTCCGGCCTGGGCGGCCTGCTGGACCAGATAGCGCGGCTGGCTCGTCTCTCCCACGCAGCCGCGGCGTCCGCAGTAGCAGAGTGGGCCGTCCGGATCGACGATGACGTGACCGATCTCGCCGACGTTGCTGGACGAGCCGCGGACCACCTCGTCGCCGATCACCAGACCGGCGCCGACGCCGGTGCCGAGGTAGAAGAAGACGAAGCTGCCGCGTCCGTTCGGGCCGCCGGCCCACTTCTCCGCCGAGGCGGCCGCCGTCACGTCCTTGTCCAGGAGCACCGGCAGGCCGGTCCGCTCGCGCAAGGCGTCGCGCAGCGGAACCAGGTGCCAGGCGGTGAGGTTCGGAGGATCGACCACGACGCCACGGTCGACGTCGATCGGTCCCGGGGCGGCGATCCCGACGCCGACGACCCGCTCCCGCGGTGCGCCCGCCTCCTCGATGACCTGCTCGACTGTGGCAGCGATTCCCTCGATCAGGACGTCGGGGTCGTCCGAAGCCGGGGTCTCACTGCGCCGGCGCGCGACCACCTCGCCGGTCAGGTCGAGCACGACCACGGTGACGACAGCCGGGTCCAGGTGCACGCCCACGGCGTACTGGCCGGTGGGCTCGAGTTCGAGCAGCGTGCGGGGCTTGCCGAGACCGGCGCCCTTCTGCCGGCCGGCCTCGCGGACCAGGCCCGCGTCCAGCAGCCGGCGGGTGATGTTGGAGATGGCCTGACCCGACAGTCCGGTGGACGCGGCGATCTCGACCCGGCTCAGCCGCTGGTCGGCCCGCCTGATCGCGTCCAGCACCACGGTGTCGTTGAAGCCGCCGACCCGATCGAGATTAGTACCCCGGCGCACCACGGCCGGTGGCTGCTCGGTGCTCACCACTCCCCCTGTCCTCGCTGCCCGGACGATCGTCAGTCCGAGGCCGGGTCAGCGCCCCACGGCCGCGACCAGTCGTAGCGGACCGTCTCCGTGCCGGTACGCCAGACGGCCGGTGCCGTGGTCGCCAGCCAGTCCAGCGGCTCGATCCCACCATCCGCGGCGTCACCACCACTGAGCGCCAACCGTATACCGTGGCCAAGATCGCGATCCGACTGCTCCGTCCGGGCGGCGGGGTCGATCGAGACGAAGAGGGCGGTCCCTGACCGCGCCACCAGGTCGAGGAACTGCCGGTTGAGCTCCCACGGCGTCTGCGGGGTGCACGGCACGCAGTCCGCGTCGAGGGTGAAGAGCCGGTTGTGCTGCGGCAGCCGGAAGGCGAGTGAGTTGACGCCCATCTTCCGGGTCCGCTCCCAGTCGCGCCCGGACGTGTCGTCACCGGTCCGCTGGACGTCGACCAGGCCGGCTGCCAGGTGCCCGACGGTGTTGCACCCGATCAATACGACATCCTCGGCCGCCGCCCGGATCTCGGTGTAGAGCGCGAGCACGATCTCGGCCGTAGTACGGGTCGGGTCGTGGAACTGCCAGCCGGAGTCCGTCAGCCGGGCGCCCATCGCCGGGCCGAACCGGCCGAACACGTCGTACGTGCTGAAGTCGTGCTTGACCAGTTCGAAACCCCAGTCCTTGAAGCGATGCAGGTCTGCCCGGACCAGGTCGAGCACCTCCGGGTACGACAGGTCGAGGGCCTGGCCGTACCCGTCGGTCTGCCCGGCGTGACCCCAGGGACCGCTCTCTCGGGACAGCAACGGGCGGAACCACAGGCCCGGCCGGGCGCCGATCTCCTTGACCGCGGCGGCGGTGCCGGCCATGTCGTCGAACAGCCCGGGGATACCGCTGTCCCACGGACCTCCCGACGCGTTGCCACCGGGGTTCCAGCCGTCGTCGACGACGCTGAACGGCTTCACCGGATGACCATCGGCCAACTCGACCACGATCGCCGCGTCCTGGAGAACCGCCTTCTCGTCGAAGCCCTCGCCGTACGCGTAGTACCAGTTGTTCGCCCCGACTACCGGCGCGGGCTCAGGTCGCGCCGGTAGCCGGGAAGCCATTGCCTCGACCGCCGCGTGCAGCGTGAGCCACGGCGTACCGGCGTCCTCGAACCGCCGCACCACCGCGGCCGTCAGCCGACGTCCTCCGAGTTGCGTGGGGCCGCCGCCGTTGCGGAGATCGAGCCAGAGCGTGAAGCCTCCGGCATCGACGGTCCAGGAACAGAAAGCGCCAGGCTGTACGTCGACGCCTGCGCCGGTCGTCGTACCGGTCTTCGGGTCGTGCGCCAGCCAGTACCACGGCAGCAGCCGCTCGGGCTGAAGATGCCGCCACTGGAGATCGCCGTACGAGCGCTCCCAGGCGTCTCCAAGGATCAGGCTCTCGGCAGGAACGGCCTCATCCCATCGCAGCGCGACCCGCGAGACACCATCCGAGGCGGCGACGACCACCTCACCGCCAGCCGACCACTCCACGTCGATCCCGGCCGCGGTCCACCCGCTGCCGCCGGCTTGCGCGGGGCTCAGGGCATCCGTCGGACCTACCTGGACGAAGACCTTGCTGGGTTCTCTCACGCACTGGGCCCCTTCTCGGCTATTTACCCCACAGACTTTACTTAGTCGCTTCGCCCGCTAGCAAGACCCGTTGACGATGACTTCCGGCGTCCGGTAGACAGGTGCCCGGCAGATGTTGGAAAACGCTTCCCGTCCTGGAGGACCGATGCGACCGTACCGCGCTGTGATCGTAGGGACCGGCGGCATCGCCCACGCCCACGCCGAGGCCCTGACGAGTCTGGGCTCTTCGCGGGTGCAGTTGGTCGGGGCGGTCGACGTGGACGCCGGCCGGGCCGAGGAGTTCGCGAAGAAGTGGGAGATTCCGCAGGCGGCCACCGCGTTGGCGGACGTGCTGGCGGACGGCGTCGACCTGGTGCACGTCTGTACTCCGCCGGGATCCCACGTCGAACTGGCCACTCAGGCCCTGGAAGCCGGGGCCACGGTGGTGGTCGAGAAGCCGATCGCCGTATCCCTCGCGTCAGTGGACGAACTGCTGGCGGCTGAGGCTTCGTCGAGCGGATCGGTGGCCGTGGTGTCGCAGCACCGGTTCGGGTCGGGCGCGCGGAAACTGCGCGGGATCGTCGAGTCCGGCTCATTCGGGCGGCCGCTGATCGCGACGTGCCACACCCAGTGGTACCGGGACGCCGCGTACTTCACCGTGCCGTGGCGCGGCTCGTTCGAGATCGAGGGCGGCGGACCCACGATGGGCCACGGCATCCACCAGATGGACCTCCTGCTCGCCACTCTCGGCGAATGGGACCAGGTGACCGCTGTCGCCGCCCGCACCTCGCGCGACACCGACACGGAGGACGTGTCGATGGCACTCGTCACGTTCGATTCCGGCGTACTGGCGAGCGTGGTCAACTCGGTGGTCTCGCCGCGGCAGACGTCGACCCTTCGCTTCGACTTCGAGAACGCCACGGTCGACCTGGAACACCTCTACGGCTACACGGACGACGACTTCACGGTCACCGCCGCACCCGGTTTCGAGGACGAGGTCGCCGCCGCTTGGTCGAAGGGCCCGACCGGTCAGCCGAGCAATCACCTTGCCCAGTTGAGCGCAGTACTGGACGGGCTGGATGCCGGCACGACTCCTCCGGTTCCTCTGCGCACCGCCCGCGCCACGCTCGAACTGGTTGCCGCGATCTACAAGTCGGCCTTCCTGGCGCGACCGGTCCACCGCGGCGAGATCACTCCTCAGGACCCCTTCGCCAGCCGCATGAACGGCACCGGCGCTCCGTGGTCAGGAAGCTAGGCCTTCTACTGCCTCGAGGAGGCGGTTGATGTCGGAGCGGTTCGTGCACGGCGCGAGGCCTGCTCGGATCGCGCCGGCGTCGCCCAGGCCGAGGTGGCGAGATGCCTCCAGGGCGTAGAACGAGCCGGCTGGAGCGTTGACGCCTGCTTCTGCGAGCCTGGCCGCGACCGCGCGGGACTCCCAGCCCGCCACGGAGAACAGCAGCGTCGGCGTACGCCGCTGCGCGCGTCCGTACAAGGTGACGCCCGAGATCGCGGCGAGCCCTGATTCCAGCTCAGCGCGCAACTCGTCCTCGTAGCTCTCCAGCAGTTCCAGAGAGCTCAGCAAGCGCTCTCTCCGGCTCTCTCCCGTTCCGCCGAGACCGGCCAGGAAGTCCACCGTCGCCGTGGTTCCGGCGAGCAACTCGTACGGCAAGGTGCCGAACTCGAACCGCTCCGGTACCACATCAGTTGCTGGGAGCAACTTGTCCGGGTGGAGCCCATCGAGCAGCGCCGGTGACGCCGAGAGCACCCCGCAGTGCGGCCCGAAGAACTTGTACGGCGAACACGCGTAGAAGTCCGCGAACGACGCGTCCACCGGCGCGTGCGGCGTCAGGTGGACGCCATCGACGTACAGGAGCGCGCCGGCCTCGTGAACGAGTGCGGCGATGCCTTCGAGGTCGGGCCGCGTCCCGATCAGGTTGGAAGCCCCGGTCACGGCCACCAGCCGAGTCCGCGCCGAGAGCAACGGCTGGATCTCGTCGAGTTCGGTCGTCGACGGGTCGAACGCGAGCCACCGCACGGTGGCGCCGACGGCCTCGGCGGCCTGCACCCACGGCCGCACGTTCGCGTCGTGATCCAGCCGGGTCACGATCACCTCGTCCCCCGGCCCCCAGCCCTTGGCCAGCGTGCGGGCGAAGTCATAGGTCAGTTGCGTCATGCTCCGGCCGAAGACGATCCCACCCGGGTCCGTCCCCAGCAGATCCGCCATCGCCTGCCGAGCCCCGACCACCACCTCATCGGCCCGCCGCTCGGCCGGCGTCAACTGCCCCCGGTTGGCCAACGCCGAGACCATCGTCCGCGCCACCGCATCGGCCACCACCTGCGGCGTCTGCGACCCACCCGGCCCGTCGAAGTGCGCGGCCCCCTCACCCAACGCCGGAAACTGCTTACGGACAGCATCAACCTCAAAGTCACCCATGTCGCCATCCTGCCCGGACAAACCTGGTCGGAGCAGAGGGGGCAGCGTGTTGAGGCGCCGGACTGCGCACGAGTGCCCAATTCCGGGCAGAAAGCGGAAAATGTCCGGGCCATGCTGCAGGATGTCAGGAGTGAGCACCCTGACGACTCCTGACAAGCCGGCGGTTCGGGCTTGGCTTCCGACCATGCTGGTCCTCGCTGCGATCTGGGGATGCAGCTTCTTGTTCATCTCGATCGGGGTGCGGGAGTTGCATCCGGCGTACCTGGCCCTCGGGCGGGTGATCGCCGGGTCGCTGGTGCTGGTCGCGATCCTGGTGATCAAGCGGGAGTCGTTGCCCCGCTCGCCGCGGATCTGGGCGCACAACTTCGTCGCCGGGGCGATCGGATCGGCGGTGCCCTGGACACTGTTCGGGTACGGCGAGCAGCGGATCCCCTCGCTGCTGGCCGGGATCTGGAACGGGATCACCCCGCTGGTGGTTCTTCCGGTCGCGGTCCTGGTCTTCCGGACCGAGAAGTTCACCCTGCAGCGGGTGGTCGGGCTGACGATCGGCTTCCTCGGCATGATGGTCGTGCTCGGCGCCTGGCAGTTGCAGGGCGGCGCTGACCTGGTCGGTCAACTGTTCTGCATGGCAGCGGCGCTGGCCTACGGCATCGCCATCCCGTACCAGAAGCGATTCATCGCGGGCAGCAAGCTGTCCGGTACCGCGCTGTCGGCGACCCTGCTGCTCTGCGCCAGCGTGCAACTCGCGGTCATCGCCCCGATCCTCGCGGGCCACGCGCCGCCCGCACCGTGGTCACTGTCGATCGAGGTGATCGCCAGCGTGCTCGCCCTGGGCGCCCTCGGCAGCGGGCTGGCCTTCGTGCTCAACCTGCGGGTGATCCGGCTGATCGGCGCCAGCATGACCGCGACGGTCACCTACATCATGCCGATCTTCGCGATCATCGTCGGCGTCCTGGTGCTGGACGAGCACCTCACCTGGTACCAGCCGGTCGGCGCACTCGTCGTCCTCACCGGCGTCGCGGTGTCCCAGGGCCTGATCCGGATCGTCCGCCGCCGGAACGACTCAGTTCTTCCTGAGGTTGGGGAGGGACGCGACCACGACGGCGACGAGAGCCAGTACGGTGCCGGCGACGACCGGGAGCGTCACCTCCTGGTCGGAGGCCGGTACGAACAGGTCGATGAAGAGGCTGGCGATCAACTGGCCGGCGATCGTGCCGAGCCCCAGGACGAACACGCCCACGACCCGGACCACCGAGGCCGCCGCGCTGATGAAGATCACGCCGCACGCACCCCCGAAGTACAGCCAGGGGTCTGAGGGCAGGCTGTTCGGCGTACCGCGGAGGAGCAGGTCGATGGCGAATGCGACCACTAGCGCGCTTGTGCCGATCAGGAAATTGACTACGCCGGCTGCGACGGCGCCGTAGGCGTCCGGCGACGCAGTACGGGCTACTCGTCCATTGATGGCTTGCTGCACCGCCGTACCGACTCCGCCCAGCGCAGGCAGTAGCGCGAGCAGCAGGCCGGACGGGTGGTTCAGCCGATCAGACACAGCCAGTACTACGGCCACCAGCGCCACCACGGCGCCCACTACCCGCAGCGGCGTGTACGGCTGCGGACCAGCCGGCCCGAAGCCAAGGCGGTCCACCACCAAGCTGCTGACGGCCTGTCCGGCGACTACTGCGACGGTGAACACAGCTACACCGATCACTGCGACGGTGGTCGACTGTGTGACGACCAGGAACGCACCGGCGAGACCACCGACGCACTGCCACCATCTGAGTCCACCGGAAGGGCTCCGGATCGTCTGCCAGACCCGTGCGAGCGACCTGCGGATGCGCGGCACCGCAGCACACCCGATCAGCAGAAGGACCAGACCTGACCCGAAGGACACCAGCGCGGCCGCGATCCCGTCGTCGAGGCGATGGCCGAGCTCGCCGTTCAGGCGGGACTGGACGGCGACCAGCATGCCGATCCCGAACGCCGCCGACAGGCCGATGAGCTGGTGCTGTTGTGCGCTGCGGGCCGGACGGGTCGGGCGGGTGTCGGTCGTTGTCACCCCTCCATCATGACCGTTCGACCCAACACACCTGACACCCGGTCCACCTGCTGACCATCAGGTGCGCCTGATCAGCGCCAGATACATCGCATCCGTCCCATGGAGGTGCGGCCACAGCTGCACGTCCGGGCCTCCGTCGAGCGACGGCACCCCGGGAAACAGCGGGCGCGCGTCCTCGAGCACGGCGTCACCGCGCTGAGCCAGTACTGTGTCGACCACCGCGCGCGTCTCCATCGGGTGCGGCGTACACGTCACATACGCGACCACGCCGCCCTTGCGGACAGAGGTGATCGCCGAGTCGAGCAACCGCTCCTGCAGCGGACGCAGCTCCTCCACGTCCTTCGCAGTACGGCGCCAGCGGGCCTCTGGTCGACGGCGCAACGCCCCTAGCCCGCTGCACGGCACATCGGCGAGCACCCGGTCGTACGAGCCCTCCGGCCACGTCGGCTTCGTACCGTCTCCGACCAGGACCCGGTGGTCGCCCGGTACTGCGCGCAGATTCGCCCGCACCAGTTCGGCGCGATGCGGTAGAGGCTCAACCGCCGTCAGGAGCGCGTCGCGTTGACTGCCGATCGCTGCCAGCAGGGCGGACTTGCCACCGGGTCCCGCGCACAGGTCGAGCCACTTGGCGTCCGTGCCCTCCAGTGGTGCCGTCGCGAGAGCAGTAGCAACCAGCTGCGACCCCTCGTCCTGTACTCCGGCCCGCCCCGAGGAGACGGCCGAGATTCGCCCGGGATCACCGCCACCCTGCAGGACAGCGGCGTACGGCGACCAGCGGGCGCGGGTGGCTCCGGCCTCGACCAGGTCGTCCACCTCGGCCAGACCCGGCCGCGCCACCAGCGTCACGCGCGGCGGCTCGTTGTCCGCGTCGAGCAGGTCGTCCAGCTCGTAGCCGTCGGTCTGAAGCGCGTCCGCGAAGGCCTCGACGATCCAGCGGGGATGCGCCTTCGCAATCGAGAGATAGCCGAACAGGTCATCGTCCGAGTGCGGTGCGACCGTGGTGATCCACTGGTCGAACGACTTCTGGCTGACCTTGCGGAGCACGGCGTTCACCAGTCCGCTGCGGCTCTGGCCGACCTCCGAGCGGGTCAGTGTCACCATCTCGTTCACCGCGGCGTACGAGTCGACGCGCATCCGGAGCAGCTGATGGGCTCCCAGGCGCAGGAGGTCGAGCAGCTCGGGGTCCAGGTCGGTCAGTGGGCGGGACACGCTGCGCGCGAGGATGGCGTCGTACGTGCCCTGCCAGCGGAGCGTGCCGTGCACGAGTTCGGTACAGAAGGCTGCGTCGCGGCCGCCGAGTCGCTGGTCGCGCAGGGCTTTGTTGAGGACGAGGTTCGCGTAGCCGTCCTCCGCCGTGACCTGCCGGATCACCTTGTAAGCAACCTGCCGCACCTTGTCCGGCCGCCGCTGCGGCGCCCGATTCCGAGGACTCCGATCGCTCACGCCGAGCTCGACTCTGCGCCGGCGCCGCCGGCGGGCTCGGCCTGGACGGCCTGCTCTGTCTGCGCGGTGGGCGACGCGTCCGGACCCAGGTGGTCCTCGGGGGTGAGGCGGATGCCACGGGCCCAGTCGGCGGCTGCCATCGGCTTTTTACCTTGGGGTTGGACGACTACGAGCCGGATCGCCGTGCTGCCGGTGCCGACTGTCACAGTCGACTTCGTCGCCTGTAGCTCGCCTGGCTTCAAATCCTCGTCGCTCAGCTCGACCTCGAGCACCTTCAGCCGCTCGCCACGGAACGTGGTCCATGCACCGGGCGCCGGGTTGCAGCCGCGGACAAGACGATCGACCCGCTGAGCCGGCGCGGTGAGATCCAACTCGGCGTCCTCGACGTTGATCTTCGGCGCGAGCGTGACCCCATCTGCCGGCTGCTCCCGTGCCTCGAGAACACCCGCCTCGATCCCGTCGAGCGTGTCCACCAGCAGCTTGGCGCCGGACGCCGCCAGCCGGGTGAGGAGATCCCCGGCCGTGTCCTTCGGCCCGATCGGCTCGGTCAGTACGCCGTACACCGGTCCCGCGTCGAGCGCCTTCACGATCCGGAACGTGCTCGCCCCCGTCACGTCGTCGCCGGAGATGATCGAGTGCTGCACCGGCGCGGCACCACGCCAGGCCGGGAGTACGGAGAAGTGCAGGTTGATCCAGCCGTGCGGCGGGATGTCGAGCGCGGCCTGCGGCAGCAATCCGCCGTACGCGACGACCGGGCAGCAGTCCGGCGCGATCTCGGTGAGCCGGGCCAGGAAGTCGGGATCGCGCGGCTTGACCGGCTTGAGCACCTCGACACCGAGCTCCTCGGCGTACTGCGCGACGGGCGACGCCACGAGCTTGCGGCCCCGGCCGGCCGGCGCATCGGGGCGAGTGACCACGGCGACCAACTCGTGGCCGCTGGCGACGATCGCCTCGAGCGCGATGACGGCCACCTCGGGGGTGCCGGCGAAGACGACTCTCACAGACCGAATCCGTTCGTCGGGTGGGGTGAGAGCTTGAGCTGCGGCGGGCCGCCGATCCAGTCCGACTCCCGGATCGCCTTCATCGCGGCCTTGCGGGTCTGGGTGTCCAGCCGATCCACGAACAACACCCCGTCGAGGTGGTCGGTCTCGTGCTGGATGCAGCGGGCCAGCAGGTCCGAGCCCTCGATCACCACCGGTTCGCCGTACATGTTGAAGCCCTTGGCGATCACCGACTGGGCGCGGAGGCAGTCGAAGGTGAGGCCGGGGATCGAGAGGCAGCCTTCGGGGCCGAACTGTTCTTCCGTCGACAGGGTCAGCTCGGGGTTGACCAGGTGGCCCAGCTCGTCCTCCACGAAGTACGTGAAGACGCGCAGGCCGACACCGATCTGCGGCGCGGCCAGGCCCGAACCGGGGGCCGCCTGCATGGTGTCGGTCAGGTCCGAGACCAGGCGGCGCAGCTCGGCGTCGAAGTCGACGACCGGGTCGGCCTTGGTGAGCAGGACGGGATCGCCGAACAGACGGATGGGTTGAACCGACACGCAAACTCCACAGCACTCACCGAAGGGGGGACCGGGCAAGTCTAGTGGGCACGGCGACGTACTGGGTTGTGGCGGTGTGCGTGCGGGCTCGGTGGCTCAGCGCGACGGCGGCACTCCACATTGTTGCCACTAGCACGTACTGTGGTCTCAGGCGTACCTACAGTCACTACCGTCACACGCCCAACGGGAGACCACCATGCCCACAGCGACACGGGGGGCAGCCGGACTGATCCTCCTCGGCGCCTTGCTCGCGCAGGCGCCGTTGGCCGCCGCTTACCGACCGAGCGACCCTGAGACCGCCGGCCGCGCCCGGCCTCAGACCGCCGCACCGACGACCGTATCGACAACCGCCCCAACCACGGCGCTGAGCACCGCGCCGAGCACGGCGCCGACTACTGCGCCGACCGAGACACCGACGATCGCTCCGGAGCCTGATCCGACCGCGCCGCCCGCGGCGCACTCCTGGAGTGAGTTGGTTCAGAACGTCATCGCGACCGCACCGAACTCGTCGATGCTGCGAGCAACCGCTCTCGCGGACCAGAGCAAGCAGGTGATGCGGTGCTTCAAGCTCGAGGCGGAGAACTACTGCCTCGGCCTGGGTTTCGTCGACCACCTGCCGACGGGCGCGGAGATCAGCGCCGCCGCGACGGCTCCTGAGGTCTCCGCCGAGAGCGGGACCGAAGCCGCCAACGGCGAGAGCGAGCAGGCGATCGCGACGGGCGCGCTGACGCCGGGCGAGTTCGTCACCGAGCGCTCGACGCTGTCGGACGGCGCCCGCCTGAAGGCAGAGCTCGACGAGATGCAGAGCGCCTGGGAGGGCCGAGCAAAGGCCAAGGCACTGCGCGAGCTCGATGCGACTCAGCCTTCAGAGCAGCAAGCGGCTCCGGACACCGGACAGACCGCCACCCCGTCGGCAACACCCAAGCCCTCGACCTCACCCAGTACACCGACCCCGCCGACCACCACCCCGCAGCCGCCTGCCTCACCCAAGCCCCCGACCGCGGCACCGGTGCGACTGCCGTCCTCGTCGTACATCATGAAGGGCTTCCAGACCTCGCAGGACCGCGGCTACTGGTGTGGTCCGGCGACCTTCCAGTCGATCGACTGGGCGGATGACAAGCAGAAGGACACCCAGGCGTCCTGGGCCAAGGACCTCGGCGCGACCACCTCCGGGACCGCGATCACCGCGATGGTGAAGCAGACCAACCTGAAGACCAACTGGGACCTGGCCGCCGGCACCTACATCGTGCAGAACGTCGGCCACTGGAACACCCAGAAGTTCTTCACCGTGCACCAGAACCACCTGGGCGACGGCAAGCCCGCGCCGATCATCGAGCACACCCAACTGCTGAAGCGGTACTTCCCGTACCTCGCCTTCAACCACAGCGGGCACTACCAGGTCGGCCGCGGCTACGACGCCAAGAAGGGCACGATCGCGATCTTCGAGGTGTTCAACGAGCGCCGCTTCAACAGCCGCGGCAACGTCACCGACGGCCCGAAGAACATCCCCGCCTCGGCACTGTTCAACGCCACCTTGGCCAACTCGTTCAAGAACATCGGTCTGTAGGTCCATGCGTCGCTCCTCCCTCGTCCTCCCGGTCGCGTCCGCCGCGACGATCGCGCTGCTGCTCAGCTCGTGCTCGTCCGGCGGCCCACCGGAGAGCGCTCCCTCCGCGACCGGCTCCGCACCCGGCTCCCCGTCCGGCTCTGCGTCCACGCCGACTCCCAGCGCCACACCCACCCCCGGTACGCCGACCACCAGTTCTCCGAACACCCCGGCCGGTCCCCCGACGCTGACCAAGATCCTGCGCCAGCCCGTCGACGGCCAGCACGTGGTCACCCAGCAGCGGAAGTACCTGGTCACGCGATCCAGTGACGAAGCCGGGACCACCACCATCACGAACCGCGCGAACCGGAAGATCGTCGTACGGCATGCTCCGCCGGCCGGATTCGTAGCCCAGTCCCCGGTCGTGATCGACGACAAGTGGGCGCTGATCGAGGACATCCGCTCGGACGGCCCGAACCCGGAGATCCGCGCCCTCCGCTACGACCTGACCACCGGCAAGGGCACCGACCTCGCCACGCAGAAAGCGCTCCCTCGCATCTCCGAGCCCGAGATCGGCGCCTACGACGGGACGTTCGCCTACAGCACGACCGATGCCTCCCGCAGGTCATGCCTGATCGTCGCGGACCTGGAAACGCTGAAGCCGCGCACGGTCGCCTGCGTCGCCGACCCGGGGTACATCGCGGACCCGGTGGTCTCGGCTGATTCGGTCACCTTCAGCGAGATCACCGCACCGCAGACCGCCCGCCGCTGCAAGCGGCTGCTGACCGCTGCTCTCAGCGGCGGGGCTGCCCAGCCGGTGAAGGCGGCGAAGAACTGCATCCAGTGGAGCGGCGCCTCCTTGCGCGGAGCAACGGTCTGGTCAGAGGTCGGCGCGTCCGACCCCGACCAGTACCAGAGCACCGGCTACGTCCGGGAGTCCGCCGCCGGGGCGGTTCGTTCGATCGGCCCGATCGTCACCGACACGATCGTGGCCTGCGGCAACTGGATCCACTGGGAGGTGCGCACCGTCACCGAAGGCGTCGAGGCGTACCAGCTCCAGCGCTGGCAACCAGGTCTGGCCCGCCCCCAACGGATCTACGCCACTCCCCCGGAAAGCGCCCTGACCGCACCCACCTGCCAGGACGACACCCTCATCGTGGAAGCAGCCCACCTCGGCGCCGGTTCGAAGTACACCGAGGCCATCGCCGTGACGACAGCCTGACCCTTCGACACGTCACGGACGGAGAGGCAGACCTCGCTCTCTGAGTTGCTTGCGGAGGGTGGCGGGATCCGTGAACTGCTCGGCGTCCAGGCCGACCGCGCGGGCGCCGTCGACGTTGTACTGCATGTCGTCGGTGTAGAAGGTGCGGGCCGGGTCGAGGTCGAAGCGTTCGATCAGGATCCGGAAGATCTTCTCGTGGGGCTTGACGGTCTGCTCGGCGCCGGAGACGACCTCGCCGTCGAACTGGGTCAGGATCGGGAACGACGCCTTCGCCACCTCCCACTTCTCCGCGGAGAAGTTCGTCAGCGCGTACGTCGGGACGCCGAGCTCGCGGAGTTCGGTGAGCACCGCCGCCGTGTCCTCGAAGATGCCCTTGGCCATCTGCAGCCAGCCGGTGTCGTACGCCTCGATCCACTCGGCGTGCTCGGGGTGCAGCGAGCTGAGCTCGGCGACCGCCTCGGCCCAGGTCCGGCCCGCGTCCTGTTGCTGGTTCCAGCTCGGCGTGGCGATCTTGGTGAGGAAGTGCTCTCGCTGCCCGGCGTCCGGGATCAGCTCGCGGTAAAGGTAGTCGGGGCTCCAGTCCAGCAGCACGCCCCCGATATCGAACACCACGACGTCAACGCTGCGCTCACTCATACCCGCAACCCTACGAAACCCCTGGGCGCTGTCCGGGCCGGCATCCGGCCAAGTGAGCATGATCACGACGCGGCGGGGACGGCCGTCTGGCTCTCGTTGGCGCTCGCCCGGGCCTTGAGCGCCGGCGACAACGCGAGCTGACCAGCGAACAAGAGCACTCCGAGCACCGCGCAACCCAGCCAGACGGTGGTAGGGCCGGCGTGTTCCAGCGTGTTGGTTCCCAGCAGCGGCCCGATCACACTGCCGAGCCCGAACGACATGCTCCCGGCCAGTCCCATGTAGCCGCCCCGCAGATCCACCGGCGCCAGGTCGGCGAACACGGCACCGATGACAGCCGCGAACCCGATCTCACCGATCGTCCACACCACCACGGACAGCCCATAGCCCCACCAACTGTGCACGACCGCTCCGAGACCGAACCCGAGACCGACGATCAGCATCGAACCGGCCAGCAGCTTGGGCCGGTCGAGCAGGGACAATCGCCGGTTGACGAACGGCTGCACCAGCACGATCACCACGCCGTTCAGCGCGATCACCAGCCCGTACGTCGACGACGGCAACCCGTCCGCCGCCATCGCCAGCGGCAGCGTCGAGTACCCCTGGAAGTAGATCGTCGCGTAGCCCACCTGGAGCAGGATCATCAGCAGGAACGTGGTGTCGCGCAGCGCCACCGGCAGCAACGGCCGTCGCGGTCCATCGTCGAGCACCGGCCGGGTCTCCGGCACCATCCGCCAGATCACCAACGCCGCGATCACCGACGTGCCGGCGTTGATCCAGAACAGCCAGTTGTAGCCGATGCTCGCGAGCACCCCCGCGCTCACCGTGGAGACCGAGAAGCCGAGGTTGATCGCCCAGAACAACAGCCCGTACGCGCGAACGCGCTCTCTGGGCTGGAGCAGATCGGCGACGGTCGCCTGCACCGCGGGCCGGAACAGGTCGCCCATCAGGCCGACCACGAACGCCGCCACCCAGATCGTCACCATCGAGCGCGCCGAGCCGAGCAGGATCAACGCCGCCGCGGTCCCGAAGAAGCCGAGCAGCATCGTCCGGCGCCGTCCGGTCCGGTCCGACAGCCAGCCGCCGGCCAGCTGGGAGACCACCGATCCGGCGCCGTCCGGTCCGGTCCGACAGCCAGCCGCCGGCCAGCTGGGAGACCACCGATCCGGCACCGACCGCAGCGGCCACGGCACCCGCGGTACCGGCGGACAGGTGGCGGTCCTGGGTCAGGTAGAGGACCAGGAAGGGCTGGACGAAGCTGCCGAGACGGTTGACCAACTGGCAGACCCACAGAGCCCAGAAGGCCCTTGGAAGGCGGGGAGTCTCGTTCATGCCTCTACTGTCGAGGCGTCCGACGGGCCTGTCGAACATTAGGCCCAGGGCTAATCGTCTGCCGGCGGGTTAGAGTGCTGAGGTGATCACTCTCAGGCTGAGCACCGACGACGTGAGCCGGATCAGGTTCGCGTTCTCGCCGGTCTGGGAGACCGTGACCAGCATCCGGGCGCTGAGCAACAGTACGGCGAGCAGCGTGCACGGACCGTGGCTGCGCAGAGTCCGTCCGGTGATCGAGAACGAGGACCTGACGTTGCTGAGGGCATTGATCCCGCCGGTCAGCTACATCCCGGACTTCATCACGCCGGCCCCACCGCGGCGCTCCACCAGCTTCGAGTCCGGCCTCGCCGCCGTCGCGGCCACCCCGCACCACCTCGTCGTCGACGAACTGGCCCAGCTGCACAGCGAGACGCCCCACCCGTTGCTTCCCGAGCTGATCGCCGATCCGGCCGAGGCACTCGACCGAATCACCTCCGCACTGGACCGCTACTGGCGGCTGGCGATCGAGCCCGACTGGCGCCGGATGCGGGCGCTGTTGCAGGAGGACCTCGCGTTCCGGCTGGACGAGTTGGCGAGTGGCGGAGTGGACCGGCTGCTCCGCAACCTGCACCCGTCGGTTCACTTCCGCGGCGACCGGATCGAGATCGACCGACCGTTCAGCTGCGACGGCGAACCCCTGCCGGGTCAGGGCTTGCTGCTCGTCCCCTGCGTCTTCACGTGGCCCGCCGCGCTGCCGGTGACGGCCTCACCCCACGTGCCGACGATCACCTATCCGCCGCGTGGGCTCGGGCGCCTCTGGGAGAGCCAGGAAGACGTCAGCGAATCCCCGCTCGCCGAACTGGTCGGCCGGACCCGCGCCGCGATCGTGAGCCACCTCGACCTGCCGATGTCGACCACCCGCCTGGCCAACCAACTGAGTGTTTCGGCACCGACCCTGAGCGTGCACCTGAGCATCCTCCGTGCGGCCGGCGTCGTCGACTCCCGCCGCGACGGTCGCACCGTGCTGTACTCCCGCACCTCCCTCGGCAACCACCTGCTGGTCGCCTCCCGCCCAGCCGCGCTGGCCTCCGCCTAACCGAAGGACGCCGGGTCGACCTGGACCCGCACGGCTCCGACCAGCTTCTTGGTACTGCGGGCCGCCTGCCCTTCCTTCAACGCCCGAGCAAGACTGGTCCCGGCCGAGCGTGGCGTGCGCACGACCGCCCGCGCTGTCTCGTCATCCACCGCCACCGGCCCGAGAACCTCCAACCCCGCTTGAGGATCCACCAACTCCCGCACCCGAGCCACCAAGTCGGCGACCGCATCCGTCGGCCCGGTGAGCTCGGCCAGTTTCGCCGCCGGAGCCAGCCGCGCCGTCCGCCGTTCCTCCAGTTCGCGCGACGCGAATCCCTCCGGACTCCACCGGACCACCGCCTGCAACGGTGTGGCCGACGGCTCCCCCACCATGATCACGGCGCCACCTTCACGAGCAGGCCGAACCAGCGCCGCCGCGTTGAACCACCGCCGCACCGCTTCCTCCGGCGCCCGCAGATCCGGCCGAGCCAGCAACAACCAGGTGTCCAGCAAGAGCGCCGCGCTGTAACCAACTTCGGCGACGGGTTCAGCTCCCGGCGTGGTGACGATCAACGCCGGCTGATCCGGCACGAAGTCGAGCATGCTGTCGCCACCCGAAGTACGAACCAGTACTCCGGGGAAGGCGCGGCCGAGTTCCTCTGCGGTACGGCGGGCTCCGACGACGGCTGCGCGCATCCGGGTGTCACCGCACTCCGGGCACCGGTGGTCCGCCGCGGGCCGGCCGCAGACGCTGCAACTCGGCGGCCCGGAACCACCAGTACGGCGTAGCGTCCCGCCGCAGGTCGAGCACCGCGATGGCGCCCGGCAGGTCTGGCAGACCAGGCTCGGCAGATACCCGGCACGCGGGACCTGGACCAGTACCGGCCCTGTCTTCAGGCCCTCGCGAGCCACCTCGAATGCCCGGTGTGGAAGCCGAGCGGCCCGCGCCGCAGGGTCCCGTGCCAGATCGGTGTCGGACTCCCCCGCGATGTGCACGGCCGGAGCCGCCGCGCGAATCACCGTGCGATCCGCGATCAACTCCCCCGCCCAGCCGGACTCGAGCAGCGCGGCCGTCTCCGCGGAGCGCGCGAACCCACCCAGCAAGGCGGCGCACTTCTGCCGATGCGCGCGCAGCAGGAGCACCTCTCGGGCATGCGGATACGGCGCGCGCGGCTCGGCGTACGAGTCGTCGCCGTCGTCCCACAGCGCGACGAGCCCCAGGTCGGCCACCGGGGCGAACGCCGCGGCACGTGTCCCGATCACTACTCGCGCGCAACCCCGCAAGGCAGCCAGGAAGGCGCGGTAGCGGGCGGTCGGCCCGAGATCCGCGGAGAGCGTGACGAAGCCGTCGGGCCCGAGGACCGCAGTACAAGCGGCCGCGAGTCGGTCCAGATCACGCGCGTCCGCAGCGAGTAGCAACGCACCACGGCCGGCGGCGGCGCAGACAGCCGCGGCCTGAGCGAAGGCCAGTGCCCAATCAGCCCCCGGTACTGCGGTCCAGATGGCGCGCGGCGCCTCCGAACGGGTCAAAGCGTTCAAGAATCCCCCGGCCAGCGGGTACGGCGCCCACTCGGACCGGGAGGTGGACGCCACCGGTTGGACGGGCTGCGAGCACTTCAGGCCCTCGGCTTCGACCTTGGCGTGGCGAGGTGGCACCGCTAAACGCGTCACGTCGGCGAAGACCCCGGCGTACCGGTCAGCGACCGCTCGGCAGAGATCGGCAACCTCGGGCGTCAGCACCTGCTCGGGCGACACCACCTTGCGGATCCGCGAGAGCTTGCCCTCGTGCTCGGAGGACTCCATCCGCGCCAGCACGAACCCGTCCAGGTCCTTGCCTGCGAACCGCACCTTCACTCGCGTGCCTGGCTGCGCCGCCTCGGCAAGGTCGTCGGGCACCAGGTAGTCGAACGTCCGGTCGAGATGCGGCAGCGAGACGTCCACCGCGATCCGGGCGATCGGCACCGATGAGGTGATCCCGGCCGGCTCCTTGGTCCGCGAACGCCGAACGGTCTCGCGGAGCAACGTCAGCTGCTCAGGTGAGTCCCCGTTCTGTGCCACTGGGGAACTCTAGTCGGGTGGCACGACAACTGTCGGGAGGCCTGGGGACAACAAACCGCCCGCGACCTGCACAGGTCACGGGCGGCTGTGGAGAAACTGCTGAGAACTACTTCGAGACGGCGGCCTTCAGCGCCTCGACCCGGTCGAGGCGCTCCCAGGTGAAGTCCTCGCCGGTACGGCCGAAGTGGCCGTTGCGGGCGGTCTGGGCGTAGATCGGCCGGAGCAGGTCCAGGTCGCGGATGATCGCGGCCGGCCGCAGGTCGAAGACCTCGAGCACCGCGTCGCTGATCTTGTCCACCGGCACGGTCTCGGTGCCGAACGTGTCGACGTAGAAGCCGACCGGAGCGGCCTTGCCGATCGCGTAGGCCACCTGGCACTCGGCCCGCTTCGCCAGCCCCGCGGCGACGATGTTCTTCGCCACCCAGCGCATCGCGTACGCCGCCGAGCGGTCCACCTTCGACGGGTCCTTGCCGGAGAAGGCGCCGCCACCGTGGCGGGCCATGCCGCCGTAGGTGTCGATGATGATCTTGCGACCGGTCACGCCGGCGTCACCCATCGGGCCGCCGATCTCGAACCGGCCGGTCGGGTTCACCAGCAACTGGTAGTCGGCCGAGTCGATCTCGAACTGCTCGAGCACCGGGTCGACGACGTGCTTCTTCACGTCCGGCGTCAGCATCGAGTCCAGGCTGATGTCGGCGGCGTGCTGGCTCGACACCACCACGGTGTGGATCCGGACCGCCCGGTCGCCGTCGTACTCGACCGTGACCTGGGTCTTGCCGTCGGGGCGCAGGTAGGCCATCGTGCCGTCTTTGCGGACCTCGGACAGCCGCGCGGACAGCCGGTGCGCGATGGTGATCGGCAGCGGCATCAGTTCGGGCGTCTCGTCCGAGGCGTAGCCGAACATCAGGCCCTGGTCGCCGGCGCCCTGCAGGTCGAGCGCGTCCGACGAGGCGTCGGCGCGGGTCTCGTAGGCGGTGTTGACGCCCTGGGCGATATCGGGCGACTGGCTCCCGATCGCGACCGTGACGCCGCAGGAGGCCCCGTCGAAGCCCTTCAGCGACGAGTCGTAGCCGATCTCGAGGATCCGGTCCCGGACGATGCCCGGGATGTCCACGTACGCCGTGGTGGTGACCTCGCCGGCGACGACGACCAGGCCGGTCGTCACCAGGGTCTCCACCGCGACGCGGCTCTTGGGGTCCTCGGCCAGCAGGGCATCGAGGATCGAGTCGCTGATCTGGTCAGCGATCTTGTCCGGGTGACCCTCGGTCACCGACTCGGACGTGAACAGGCGCCGTGCCACGGGTTCTCCCTCGATATTTCCTCGTCTGCCGCACGAGTGGAGAAGATCTCCCCCGCCCGTGCACCGCCCCACGCGATGCTGATGGAAGTATGCCAGCAGTTCTGGTCAGGATCTCGGAGGCGAGCCAATACTGACCAATTGGCGAGACGGCCAGCTCATATCCTGGACAGTGAGGCGTAGGCGACCAGGGTAACCCTCACCACATTTAACTAAGGCTGCCCTAACCAACTTGACCCAGGCGAGCACCTGGATGCCGCCGGTTCCCGTTGAGGCTAGGCGTGGGCGCCGACGGTGACCTCGCCGATGGTCAGGTCGGGCTTCGCGTCCAGGATCTCGCCGAGCCTGCTCACCTCGTCGTCGAGCGCGCGCCGGCGGGACTGGTTGAGCTTGCCCAGCGGCTCGACCGTCACCTGGACCTTGCGACCGGACCTCCGCTGGTGCCAGACGCCGCCCACGATCCCGTCGATCAGCAGCAGCGGGAAATTGCCCGCCTGTCCCCTGGCCAGAGCGCGATCCCAGGCCTTGCCCGGGAAGACCATCTCGCGGGGATGGCTGCCGACGCCGTACGCGTCGAAGTACGGGAGAAGGCGTACTCCGCGCGCCGGCTCGTCGGGGAGGTCGGTGTCGCCGCGGAGCAGCCAGGCGGGCTTGCCGTCGAGCGACACTTCCTCCAACTCGTCCGCCAACGACGTGAAGAGCCTCGCTCCGAAGGTCGGCGTGACGTTGAACCACCGCGCGAACTGCTGCGGGGTGGCCGGTCCGTAGGAATGCAGATACTGCTTCAGCACCACAGAGAGCGCGATCTCGGCGCTCTCCGGCTTGAACGGTGTGAACCGGTGCGGGTTGGAGTACGTCACGTTGCGGCCGCGGTTGGCTCCGTAGCAGAGCACGCCCGCGTTCGCCGCGGCCGGGATCAGTTGACGCCAGCGCGGCCAGTAGGTCTGGAACGCGGGCATCACCAGATCTCCCGCCCACGAACCGGTCCGCGCGACAACCTCGTCGGTGAGTTCGTCCACGGTCAGGTCGTTCTCGGCCAGCGCGTCCCCGATCGCGGCGATCACCTGATCGATCTGCTCCGGCGTCATCCGCATGTACTCCGGTACCGCGCCGGGCGTCGTCGGCAGCGCGGACAGAGCGCCGACCCAACTCGCCAGATCCACGGCGGGCAGCAGATGAACGGTCCCCCGCGGCCCGAGGGTCTTCACCAGACTCCGGTCCTCCCACAAGGCGCGCTGCACATCAACCCGCGTCGCACCCTCGATCCGCAGCGCGACGGAAACCTCAGCGGCCGACAGCACCTGCGCATGCGCCCCACACATCGCCCGCACCACGTCCGCCGTCTCACCTGCCGCCGGATCACCCGTCGCCGGCGCGGCCAGTTGATGCCGCGCCATCCGGCGCGCGACGACAGCCTGCCAGGACACCTCGCGAAGACTCATACCCAGAGGCTAGAAGCAGAAGCGGCCAGGACCTGGCCTCTACTGGAAGCTAGTGCCAGCGGTTGGCGACGAGGTTCCAGATGACGCCGGCGAGGGCGTCCTTGCTGCCGGAGGGGACGGGGAGCGCGCCGCCGTCGCGGTCGAGGATGACGGCCTCGTTGGTGTCGCTGCCGAAGACCTTGCCGCCGGACACGTCGTTCACGACCAGCAGGTCGCAGCCCTTGCGCTCGAGCTTGGTGCGGGCCAACTCGATCACGCTGTGCTCGGCGTCGCCCGTCTCCGCGGCGAAGCCGACGATGACCTGGTCCGCGCGGCCACGATCGTGCGAGATGGTGGCCAGGATGTCCGGATTCTGCACCAGGCTCACCGCCGGGACGGCACCGTCGGCGGTCTTCTTGATCTTGTGCTCGGCCACGTCGGCCGGGCGGAAGTCCGCGGGCGCCGCCGCCATCACGATCGCGTCCGCATCCGCCGCACGACCGGTGATCTCGTCGTACAGATCGCGAGTACTGGTGACCGGGACGACCTGGACGCCGGCCGGATCGGCGAGTTCGGAGTTGGCCGCGACCAGCGTGACCTTCGCGCCCCGGGCGGCTGCGATGCGCGCCAGCGCGTAGCCCTGCTTGCCGGAGGAGGAATTGCCCAGGTATCGAACCGGATCGAGGTGTTCGCGAGTGCCGCCGGCGCTGACCAGGACATGCTTGCCTGTCAGATCCGCGACGGACTGGCCCGCGGCACGAGCGGCCTCGTCGGCCAGCATCAACTGGCTGATCGCGAAGATCTCCGACGGCTCGGGCAACCGGCCGCGGCCGGTGTCGGTACCGGTGAGGCGACCGACCGCGGGGTCCAGCACGGTGATACCGCGCGACCGCAGCGTGGCCACGTTCGCCTGGGTGGCCGGGTGCTCCCACATCTCGGTGTGCATCGCGGCCGCGAACAGGATCGGGCAGCGGGCCGTCAGCAACGTGTTGGTGAGCAGGTCGTCGGCCAGCCCGTGGGCGGCCTTCGCGATCAGATTCGCGGTCGCGGGCGCGACGACGACCAGATCGGCGCTTTTGCCGATCCGGACATGTGGCACCTCGTGCACGTCGTCGAACGGATCGGCGGTGACCGGCTGACCCGACAGCGCCGCCCAGGTGGCGGCGCCGACGAACTCCAGGGCGGCCGCGGTCGGCACCACCCGGACACTGTGCCCGGACTCGGTCAACCGGCGGAGCAGATCACAGACCTTGTAAGCCGCGATCCCGCCGCCGACGCCCAGAACTACCGACGGCCGCTGCCCTGTCGCTGTCATCGACGGGTGGTTACTCGGACTTCTCCGCGGCGGCAGCGGCGGCTTCCGCCTCGGCCTCGGGGTCGATGTCGGTGCAGGTCAGGACGCCCTCGTTGATCTCACGCATGGCGATCGAGAGGGGCTTCTCCTGGACGTGGGTCTCGACCAGCGGTCCGACGTACTCCAGCAGGCCCTCGCCGAGCTGGGAGTAGTAGGCGTTGATCTGCCGCGCCCGCTTGGCCGAGTACAGCACCAGCTTGTACTTCGAGTCGGTGCGGGTGAGCAGGTCGTCGATCGGCGGCGAGGTGATGCCGATGGCGACGGGCTGGTTGGCAGACAAGTTCAGCTCTTTCCAGAGATGTTGGGTGATCGAATCAACTTTACCAACTGATCGGCCGCTTCCCGAACCGACGCGTTCACGATCGTGACGTCGAACTCCTTCTCGGCGGCCAGCTCCAGGGTAGCCGTCTCGAGCCGGCGCTCCCGTTCCTCGGCCGTTTCGGTCCCCCGGCCGACCAGCCGGCGGACCAGTTCGTCCCAGCTCGGCGGGGCCAGGAAGACGAAATGCGCCTCCGGCATCGTCTCGCGGACCTGCCGCGCGCCCTGCAGGTCGATCTCCAGCAGCGCGGGGCGTCCCTCGGCCAGCTTGTCCAGCACCGGCTGCCGGGGGGTGCCGTAGCGGGCCGCCTTGTGCACGACGGCCCACTCGAGCAGCTCGTCGGCGGCGATCATCCGGTCGAACTCCTCGTCGGAGACGAACAGGTAGTGGACACCGTGCTCCTCCCCCGGCCGGGCCTTCCGGGTGGTCGCCGAGACCGAGATCCAGATGTCCGGATAGTTCTCCCGGATCTGGGCCGCGACCGTTCCCTTGCCGACCGCGGTCGGGCCGGCCAGTACGGTCAGCCGGGCTCCGCCGGCACCGCCCCGGGTGCCGTCAGCGGAACCGTTCCCCGTGTCCACGCCTGTCTCCAGCTCAGTCGGCATCAGCTCGGTCATGGTCGTCGTCACTCGGCGAACTCGCGCTCGAGCGCGGCGATCTGGTTGCTGCCCAGACCGCGCACCCGGCGGGTCTCCGAGATGCCCGCCCGCTCCATGATCTGCTGCGCGCGAACCTTGCCGACGCCCGGGATGCACTGCAGCAGCGCGCTGACCCGCATCTTGCCGATCACGTCGTTGGTCTGCCCCTCGTGCAGGACCTCCGTAGGAGAAGCCCCCGAGTGCCTGATCCGGTTCTTGATCTCCGCACGCTCACGCCGTGCGGCTGCGGCCTTGTCCAGAGCAGCCGCGCGCTGCTCCGGTGTCAAAGAAGGAAGTGGCACCGTCTCACCTGTCCCGTTGTGTGTCTTCGCAGGTGAACCTACTTAACGACCTGCGTGAACAGCAAACAACCCCCAAACGCTGCGTGGCGGTGGGGGTTGTCTGTACTGCACGAGGTGGTTTGCCGTGGCGCTGTGTAGCGGTTGGGCAACCAGGTGGAGCGTTGCTACTCGACCATTGGCACGTCGACCTTGCAACTGTCCTTGGCGTGGGTGGCGATCGCCTTGTACGCCGTCGTGACGCCGGCTGTCTGCTGGCTCAGCCGGGCCAGCTCGACCCGGTCACTGCCCGCCTTCTGCGCCTTCTCGGCGAACGCCACCACGACGCCCCAGTCGTCCTTCACCTCGGCCGGCGCGGTCTCCTGGACCTTCTTCGCGTCCTGAAGGATCTTCGCGTAGTCGGCCGGCTTCTGCGGGTCCACGTTCACGGCTGAGGCTGCATAGCCGGCCAGATCGACGCAGTACGCCTGCTCCTCGGTGCAGGCGGTCAATCCGGCGGCCGCGGCGATCATCGTCGCGGTCATCAGCACTGTGCGCATCAGGTTCTCATCCTCGGAGGGCCTCGGGGGTCTAGACGGACAAGCTACCGGCCGTGATCAAACGGACCGGAAACCGGCCTTTTCAGCTGCCTTCGACGGTCACCTTGCAGGTGTCCTTGGCGTGCTTGCCGATCGCGGACGACGCGGTGCCCATCTTCTCGCCGTCCTTCTTGTTCAGCTCGGTCAGCTTGCCGGTGTCGCCGTCGGCCTTCTTCGCGTTCTCGATGTAGTCGAGCACGACCTTGTAGTCGTCCTTCAGGTCGTCCGGCGCCGACTTGGACAGCTTCTTGGCCTCGCCCTGCAGTTTGTCGACCGATGCCTTGTCCTTGAGGTCGGCGTTCTTGACCGCCTCGGCGTAGTTCTTCAGCTCGCCGCAGTAGTCGCCGCCGCCCGAGCACGCCGTCAGGGTGCCGACGCTCATTGTCACTACCGCCGCGAGGGCCGCAAGCTTGCGCATTCCAGTCCGATCTGTTGCTCGCGGGAAGGCCGTCCCTCCCCGTCACCGCAACCCTGGCGAACAGTGGGGTCAACGACGGCCATGGCACGCCGTGAGGAAGCTCCCACCGGCCGACTGGAACCGCGCTGTGATCTGCCGCGTCGGCCGGCCGCCGCGGCCGTGACGGCGTTCGCGGCCACGATCACCGTGATGGCGAACCAGGCCGGCCGGTCCAGCCGCTGATCGAGCACGACCAGGCCGACCAGCGCGGCCAGGACCGGGTTCACACTCATGAAGATGCCGAAGAACCGCGCCGGAACCTTGCGCAGGGCAAGCAAATCGACCAGGAACGGTACTGCGGACGACAGCACCCCGGCGGCGAGCGCGTACCAGATCGCGGCGACCGTCGGCGGGTGGTGCCACAACACGAAGACGCCCACCGGCACGTAAGCCAGGCCGGAGACCGCGGCGGCCGCGGCCGTGCCCTGGGCGCCGGGGATCCTGCTGCCCACCGTGCGGTTCAGCAGGATGTAGCACGCCCAGCACGCGGCCGCGAGCAAGGCGAGTCCGACCCCGAGGTAGTCGGTCGACGCCTGCGGCCGAGTCAGTACGACGACCGCCGGCCCCGCCGCGAGCGCACAGATCACGTCCACCTTCCGCCGCGAACCGGCCAGCGCGACCGCCAACGGACCGAGGAACTCCAACGTCACCGCCAGGCCGAGCCCGATCCGATCGATCGCCGTATACAGCGACAGGTTCATCGTCGCGAACACCGCGGCAAGGGCCAGCACCGGCAACCACTGCTGCCGAGTGAACGACCGCAGCCGCGGACGCCCTACCGCCAGCAGGACCACCCCAGCCACCCACTGCCGGACCGCGACAACCCCGACCGGACCGATCACCGGGAAGGCCATCGCACCGAGGGACGCGCCGACCTGGGTGGAGAGCCCGCTGCCGAGCATCATCGCCACCCCGACCGACTGGCCCGGCTTCTTCGCTTCCTCACTCATAGACCGAGATTGCTGCCGCCGCAGCGGTCCGCAAAATGCATCGACGCGGGGATCTATACGCTGGAGTCATGGATCTCGAGTTGCGCCAGTTGCGTTGCCTGGTCGCCATCGTGGACTCCGGCACGTTCACCGACGCGGCGATCGAGCTCGGCATCTCCCAGGCGGCCGTCTCACGAACGTTGCTGAGCCTCGAACAGGTGCTGGGCGTCCGCCTGCTGCATCGGACCAGCCGGACCGTCAGCCCGACCACGGCCGGAGTACAGGTGCTCGCGCGGGCCCGGCATCTGCTCGCCGAGGCGGACGATCTGGTGCGCGAGGCAACAACGGGCCACACCCGGCTGCGGATCGGCCATGCCTGGTCGGCGATGGGCACGCACACCGCCGAGTTCCAGCGGCGCTGGGCCACCCGCTACCCCGACGTCGAACTCCACCTGATCCGGACCAACACGCCGACCGGCGGGCTGGCCGAGGGACTCTGCGATCTGGCGGTGGTCCGGACCGCCATCGACGGCAATCGCTTCGGCTCCGTCACGGTCGCGCAGGAGCGACGGTTCTGCGCGATGGCGGCGGACGATTCGTGGGCGCGGCGCCGCTCGATCACGATGGCCGAACTGGGCACCCGGGTCGTGCTCGTCGATCGCCGGACCGGCACGACCACGAGCGAGCTGTGGACCGAGGACGCCCAGCCCCGGCTGGAGTACACCAATGACATCGACGACTGGCTCGCGGCCATCGCCACCGGGCGGTGCGTCGGACTGACTCCGCAAGCCACCGTCACGCAGTACCGGCGGGACGGGATCGTGTATCGGCCTGTCCGGGACGCACCGCCGGTGGTGGTCCAGTTGGCCTGGCGGCGCCACGACCCCCACCCGGCCACTCAGGCAGCAGTCGGCCTGCTGTCCGAGCTCTACGACGCTCACTAGCCCAGCACGGTCCGGAAGGCGTCGTTCGCGCGGGCAGCGGCGTCCTGGAGTGAGACCGCGTCCGGCCCGGCGCCGAGGATCTCGCGAGAGCTCGACGGTACGACGTTGCGTACTGCGGACCCGAACACCTCGGCGAGGCCGGCGGCGGTACCACCCTGGGCGCCCAGGCCAGGGGCAAGCAGCGGCCCCTTGATGTCGAGGTCCTCCCCGGTCGACTTGATGGTCGCGCCCACCACGGCACCGAAGGAGCCCAGGTCGTCGACCCCGGCGTTGAGCTCACGCAGGCCGTCGAGGACCGCACCCGCGACGGTCGGCCCGTCGGTGGTCCGCGCGGACTGGAACTGCGGGCCTTCCGGATTCGACGTCAGAGCCAGGACGAACAACCCGGCCCCGGCCGCACGCGCCTCGTCGATCGCCGGCTGGAGCGAACCGAAGCCGAGGTACGGGCTGACGGTGAGGGCGTCGCAGGCGAGCGGGCCCTTCTCCGCGAGATAGGCGGACGCGTAACCGGCCATCGTCGAACCGATGTCGCCGCGCTTGGCGTCGATGATCACCAGCGCGCCGGCTTCGCGGAGCCGGATCGTGGCCTGCTCCAGCACCGCGATTCCCGCCGAACCGAAGCGCTCGAAGAAGGCCGACTGCGGCTTGAAGACCGCGACCCGGTCGGCCAGGGCGTCAACGACGCCGTACGTGAAGGTCGCGAGGCCGTCGGCGTCGTCCGGCAGGCCCCAGGAGTCCAGGAGGTGGGCGTGCGGGTCGATGCCGACGCAGAGCGGACCGCGGTCGTTCATCGCGGCGCGGAGGCGGGCTCCGAAGGGCTGGCTGCTCATGGGACGTTCTCGCTCTCTCATCTGATTCCTGCCTGCGCGAGGTGACGGTTGGTGCGGCGGACCAGGCCCGGGCCGCGGTAGATCAGGCCGGTGTAGATCTGGACCAGGCTCGCGCCGGCGTCGACCAGCCGGGCCGCGTCGTCCGGATCGAGGATGCCGCCGACACCGATGATCGGCAGCGCTCCCCCGGTCTCGGCGTGGATGTGGGCAACGGTCTTGGCCGAGGTCTCGGTCAGCGGGCGGCCGGACAGTCCACCCGCCTCCCCCGCCAGCCGCTCGTCGACCGGCGCGAGACCGGACCGGCCGATCGTCGTGTTGGTGGCGATGATCCCGGCCACGCCGACGTCGGTGCAGACGCCGAGCAACTCGTCGATCGCCTGCTCGGTCAGGTCCGGCGCGATCTTGACCAGGATCGGCTTCGGTCCGCGGCCGCCCATGCTGAGCGCCTTCGCCTCGGTGTGCAGGGCGGTCAGCAGTTCGCGCAGGTGGCCCGAGTCCTGCAGCGAGCGCAGTCCCGGGGTGTTCGGCGAGCTCACGTTGACGGCGAAGTAGTCGCCGAAGCGGTAGAGCCGCTGCAGCGAGGTGACGTAGTCGGCGACCGCGTCCTCGAGTTCGGTCACCTTCGACTTTCCGATGCTGATGCCGAGCGGGTAGCCGAGGTCGCCGTACGACGACAGCTTGCCGGCCAGTGCGGCCGAGCCGAGGTTGTTGAAGCCCATCCGGTTGATCACGGCTTCGCTCTCGACCAGCCGGAACAGCCGCGGCTTCGGGTTGCCCGGCTGGGCGTGGGCCGTCACGGTGCCGACCTCGACGAACCCGAACCCGAGCGCCCGCCAGGCCGGCAGGGCGATCCCGTTCTTGTCCATCCCCGCGGCCAGCCCGACCGGGCTGGGGAAGCGCACCCCGAAGACGGTGCGCTCCAGCCCGGCGGGCAGCGAGCCGAAGGTCCGGGAGAGAGCGCTCACCGCACCGGGCACACGACTCAGCCGCCGCAACCCGTGCAACGTCTGCTCATGCGCGACCTCCGCGTCGCCGCGCCCCAGCCGGTAGAGCACCGGCCTGACCACCCGCCGGTACACAGAACTCAACCCTTCACCGGATCGGCGGTGCCGCGGATGCGGGAGGTCCAGTCCTGCAGGGAGCGCACTCCGATATCGCCGGCCTGCTGCGCCTCGATCCCCTGTACTGCGGCCGCGAGCCCCTGCACCGTGGTGATGCAGGGGATGTTGCGGGCGACGGCCGCGCTACGGATCTCGTAGCCGTCCAATCGCGGCGAACCGCCCTTGGTGATCCCGATCGGGGTGTTGACGATCAGGTTCAGGCCGCCGTCCTGGACCATCTGGACGATCGTGGGCTCGCCGTTCGGGCCGGGGCCCTGGCTGCTCTTGCGGACCGTGACCGCCTCCACGCCGTTGCGGCGCAGTACGTCGGCGGTGCCCTCGGTCGCGAAGATCTCGAAGCCCAGATCCGCCAGCCGCTTGACCGGGAAGATCATGTGCCGCTTGTCCCGGTTCGCGACCGAGACGAACACCTTGCCGGCCCCGGGCAACGGCTGGGAGGCGCCGGCCTGGGACTTGGCGAACGCCGTACCGAAGGTGTCGTCGATGCCCATCACCTCGCCGGTGGAGCGCATCTCCGGCCCGAGCACCGTGTCGACCGACGAGCCGTCGATGGTGCGGAACCGGTTGAACGGCATCACGGCCTCCTTCACCGCGATCGGCGCCGTCGGCGGCAGCGTCCCGCCGTCACCGACGGCCGGCAGCATGCCCTCGGCGCGCAGTTCCGCGATCGTCGCTCCGAGCATCACCCGGGCCGCGGCCTTGGCCAGCGGCGTCGCCGTCGCCTTGGACACGAACGGCACCGTCCGCGAGGCCCGCGGGTTCGCCTCGAGCACGTAGAGCACGTCGCCGGCCAGCGCGTACTGCACGTTCAGCAGACCCCGTACTCCGACGCCGCGCGCGATCGCCTCGGTCGACTCGCGGATCTTCTCGATGTCGGCGTTGCCCAGCGTTATCGGCGGCAGCGCGCAGGACGAGTCGCCCGAGTGCACGCCGGCCTCCTCGATGTGCTCCATCACGCCGCCGAGGAACAACTCGTCGCCGTCGAACAGTCCGTCCACGTCGATCTCGACCGCGTCGTCCAGGAACCGGTCGATCAGCACCGGGTGCTCCCAGTCCGCCGCCAGCGCGTCGCCGCTGAGCCGCTGCAGCGCGGCCGTCAACTCGGCCTCGCTGTAGACGATCTCCATCCCGCGACCGCCCAGCACGTACGACGGCCGGACGAGCACCGGGAACCCGATCTCCGCGGCGATCAACTGGGCCTCGTCGAACGACATCGCCGTACCGTGCTTGGGCGCCGGCAGGTTCGCGTCGGACAGCACCTTGCCGAAGGCGCCGCGCTCCTCGGCGAGGTGGATCGCCTCGGGCGAGGTACCGACGATCGGGACGCCCGCGTTGGCCAGCCGCTGGGCCAGGCCGAGCGGAGTCTGCCCGCCGAGTTGCACGATGACGCCGGCGATCGGGCCGGCCTGCATCTCGGCGTACACGATCTCCAGGACGTCCTCGCAGGTGAGCGGCTCGAAGTACAGCCGGTCGGAGGTGTCGTAGTCGGTCGAGACCGTCTCCGGGTTGCAGTTGACCATCACGGTGCAGTACCCGGCCTCGCGCAGCGCCATCGACGCGTGCACACAGGAGTAGTCGAACTCGATCCCCTGCCCGATCCGGTTCGGTCCCGACCCGAGGATCAGTACCGCTGGCTCGGTCCGCGGCGCGACCTCGGTCTCCTCGTCGTACGACGAGTAGTGGTACGGCGTGGCGGCCGCGAACTCGGCGGCGCAGGTGTCCACGGTCTTGAACACCGGCCGGATCCCCAGCGCCTGCCGGACACCCCGGACGACGTCCTCCGTCAGCCCGCGGATCTCCGCCAACTGCAGGTCGGAGAACCCGTGGCGCTTCGCGAGCCTCAGGATCTCCGGGGTCAGCCGCGGCGCCGCCGCGACCTGGCCGGCGGTCTCGTGGATCAGGTACATCTGGTCCACGAACCACGGGTCGATCTTGGTCGCGTCGAAGATCTGCTCCGGGGTGGCCCCCGCGCGGATCGCGTCCATGATCGTCCGCAGCCGCCCGTCGTGCGGCGTCTTGATGGCCTCCAGCAACGGCTCCAGCTCGGTCGACGGCGCGCCGAGCCAGGAGAACCGGGCCTCCGGCTTCTCCAGCGAGCGCAGCGCCTTCTGCAGCGCCTCGGTGTAGTTGCGGCCGATCGCCATCGCCTCGCCGACGCTCTTCATGTGCGTGGTCAGCGTGGCGTCCGCGGCCGGGAACTTCTCGAACGCGAACCGCGGCACCTTCACCACGACGTAGTCCAGCGTCGGCTCGAAGCTGGCCGGGGTCTGCTTGGTGATGTCGTTCGGGATCTCGTCCAGGGTGTAGCCGATCGCGACCTTCGCGGCGATCTTCGCGATCGGGAAGCCGGTCGCCTTCGAGGCCAGCGCCGAGGAGCGCGACACCCGCGGGTTCATCTCGATCACGATCAGCCGGCCGTCGGCCGGGTTCACCGCGAACTGGATGTTGCAGCCGCCGGTGTCCACGCCGACCTCGCGGATGATGCCGATGGCGAGGTCGCGCATCACCTGGTACTCGCGGTCGGTCAGCGTCATCGCCGGGGCGACCGTGACCGAGTCGCCGGTGTGCACGCCCATCGGGTCGACGTTCTCGATCGAGCAGATGATCACCACGTTGTCGGCCTTGTCGCGCATCACCTCCAGCTCGTACTCCTTCCAGCCGACGATGGACTCCTCGATCAGGACCTCCGTCGTCGGGCTGGCGGTCAGGCCGGCCCCGGCGATCCGGCGCAGGTCCGGTTCGTCGTAGGCCATTCCGGAGCCGACGCCGCCCATCGTGAAGGACGGCCGGACCACCAACGGGTAGCCCATCTCGGCGGCCGCGCCGAGCACGTCGTCGATCGTGTGGCAGACCACCGAGCGGGCCACCTCGGCGCCCAGCTTCTCCACGATCGCCTTGAACGACTCGCGGTTCTCGCCGCGCTGGATCGCGTCCACCGAGGCGCCGATCAGCTCGACGCCGTACTTTTCCAGCACGCCGTTCTCGTGCAGCGAGATCGCCGCGTTCAGCGCGGTCTGGCCGCCCAGGGTGGCGAGCAGGACGTTCGGGCGCTCCTTCTCGATCACCTTCTCGACGAACTCCGGCGTGATCGGCTCGACGTAGGTGGCGTCGGCGAACTCCGGGTCCGTCATGATCGTGGCCGGGTTGGAGTTCACCAGGATGACCCGGAAACCCTCTTCCTTGAGCACCCGGCAGGCCTGGGTGCCGGAGTAGTCGAACTCGCAGGCCTGGCCGATCACGATCGGGCCGGAGCCGATCACCAGCACCGAGTCGATGTCTGTACGGCGGGGCATCAGTTGGCCCTCTCAGAAGTCGAAGCCATCAGTTCTACGAAGCGGTCGAAGAGGTAGGCCGAGTCGTGCGGACCCGCGGCTGCCTCGGGGTGGTACTGGACCGAGAAGGCCAGCACCCGGCCGTCCTTGCCGGTCAGGCGGAGCCCTTCGACCACGTTGTCGTTGAGCGAGACATGGCTGACCTCGGCGGTGCCGTACGGCGTCTCGATCCTCTCCTCGATCGGCGCGTCCACCGCACTGTGCTGATTTTCGCTGCCCGGCCAAGCGACAGCGAAGCCGTGGTTCTGCGAGGTGATCTCCACCTTGCCGGTGGCCCGGTCGAGCACCGGCTGGTTGATGCCGCGGTGCCCGTACTTCAGCTTGAAGGTGCCCAGTCCCAGCGCCCGGCCGAAGACCTGGTTGCCGAAGCAGATGCCGAAGTACGGCTTGTTCTGCTCGAGGAGTTGTTTGAGCAGGGTGGTCGGGTGCTCGGTGGTCTCGGGGTCGCCGGGGCCGTTGCTCATGAAGATGCCGTCCGGGTTGACCGCCAGCACCTCCTCCAGCGTGGCGGTCGCGGGCAGCACGTGCACCTCGATGCCGCGCTCGGCCATCCGCTTCGGCGTCATCGACTTGATCCCGAGGTCGAGCGCGACCACGGTGAACCGCTTGTCCCCCTCGGCCGGTACGACGTACGCCTCGGCGGCGGTGACCTCGGCGGCCAGGTCGGCACCGGCCATCCTCGGCTGCTCGAGGACCTTCTCCAGCAGTTCGGCCGGGTCGAGGATCTCGGTCGAGATGCCGGCCCGCATCGCCCCGCGCTCGCGCAGGTGGCGGGTCAGGGCGCGGGTGTCGATGCCGGAGATCCCGACGATGCCCTGGCCCTTCAACTGCTCGTCCAGGCTTCGCTTGGCGCGCCAGTTGGACGGCACCCGGGCGGGGTCGCGGACGACGTACCCGGCGACCCAGATCCGCTGCGACTCGTCGTCCTCGTCGTTCACCCCGGTGTTGCCGATGTGCGGCGCGGTCTGGGTGACGATCTGGCGGTGGTACGACGGGTCGGTCAGCGTCTCCTGGTAGCCGGTCATGCCGGTGGTGAACACCGCCTCGCCGAAGGTCTCGCCGGTCGCCCCGTACGACGTACCGGCGAACGCGCGGCCGTCTTCCAGCACCAGTAGTGCAGCCTTGCTCATTTACTCGGCTCCGATCAGGGTCGAGATGGAATCGGTCAAGGGGGCGGTGTCGGCCTTGCGGCGGGGCCGGAACCCGGTGTCGAGTTCGCGACCGTCGTGGTTCCAGGTGACGACGACCAGGCCGGAGGCCTCGGCGGTCACCTTGCCCGCGATGCCGCGGTCGGTCCGGACGCCGGTCAGACGATCCGCGGGGATGAACACATCCGCCGCCCCTTGCCGGTGGAAGATCAGGCCGGCCTCACTGACGGCCAGGTCCGCGGTACTGCGGACTCCGAGTTCGTGCACGGCGATCCGGTCCATCCAGTCGCCGGCCGTGGTCGTGGCGACGTACACGCCCTCTGTCGACTTGCCTTGCACGTTTTCGGGCACGACCGGGAGCGGCGCGAGATCGGCCTGCCGGTGCTGGCGGTTGCGCCAGCCCCGGTACATGCCGAACCAGCCGGCGCCGATCACCAGCAGCGTGCCGATGATGCCCAGGACGGCTTTCACTTGGTGAGCTTCCCGTCCAGCACGGTCGGTTCGCCGCGCAGGAAGGTCGCGACCACCCGGCCGGGCAACGTCATCCCGTCGAACGGCGTGTTCCGCGACAGCGAAGCCGTCTCACTCGGTACGACGGTGCGCCGGCTCTCCGGGTCGACCAGGGTGAGGTTCGCGGGAGCGCCTACCGCCAGCGGCTGACCGTGCTCGCTGACCTGGCCGATCGCCGCCGGGCGGTAGCTCATCCGGTCGGCGACCTCGGCCCACGTCATCAGCTTGGTGTCCACCATCGCGTGCTGGACCACCGAGAGAGCGGTCTCCAGCCCGGTCATGCCGAACGCGGCCGCGCTCCACTCGCAGTCCTTGTCCTCCACCGGGTGTGGCGCGTGGTCGGTGGCGACGATGTCGATGGTGCCGTCGGCCAGCCCCTCGCGGACCGCCTCGACGTCCTCCTTGGTCCGCAGCGGCGGGTTCACCTTGTAGACCGGGTTGTACGACGCCGCCAGGTCCTCGGTCAGCAGCAGGTGGTGCGGCGTCACCTCGGCGGTGACCTCCAGGCCCCTGCGCTTGGCGGCGCGGACGATCTCGACCGAGCCCTTGGTGGACAGGTGGCAGATGTGCAGCTTCGAGCCGACGTGCGCGTTCAGCAGGATGTCGCGGGCGATGATCGACTCCTCGGCCACGCTCGGCCAGCCGGTCAGACCGAGGACGCCGGAGAGCGCTCCCTCGTTCATCTGCGCGCCCTGCGTCAGCCGCGGCTCCTGCGCGTGCTGCGCGATGGTGCCTCCGAAGGCCTTCACGTACTCGAGTGCGCGCCGCATCAGGGCGGCGTCCCAGACGCAGTCGCCGTCGTCGGAGAACACCCGCACCCGGGCCGCCGAGTCCGCCATCGCGCCCAGTTCCGCGAGTTGCGTTCCCTGCCGGCCGACCGTGACCGCGCCGATCGGGTACACGTCGCAGTACCCGGCTTCGCGGCCCAGCCGCCAGACCTGCTCGACGACACCCGCGGTGTCGGCGACCGGGTCGGTGTTGGCCATCGCGAACACTGCGGTGAACCCGCCCATGGCCGCGGCCCGGGTGCCGGTCAGCACCGTCTCGGCGTCCTCGCGGCCCGGCTCGCGCAGGTGGGTGTGCAGGTCGACCAGGCCGGGGAGCGCGAGCTTGCCGCTGCCGTCGATCGTGGTGACGTCGGCGGGTGCGGTCAGCTCGTTGCCGATGGCCACGATCTCACCGTTGTCGATCAGCAGGTCCGCGACCTCACCGCCGACGATGCTGGCTCCGGTGATCAGGTACGCGCTCACGCGGTGGTCTCCTCGGTTGATGGTGTTTCGGAACTTCCTGAGAGCAGCAGATAGAGCACGGCCATCCGGATCGCCACGCCGTTGGTGACCTGTTCGACGATCACCGACCGGGTGGAGTCGGCGACGTCGGCGCTGATCTCCATGCCGCGGTTCATCGGGCCGGGGTGCAGCACGATCGCCTCGTCGGGCAACTGGGCCATCCGGTGCACGTCCAGGCCGTAGCGCCGGGTGTACTCGCGGGCGCTGGGGAAGAACGCGTCGTTCATCCGCTCGCGCTGCACTCGCAGCATCATCACCGCGTCGCTCTTGGCCAGCGCGCCGTCCAGGTCGTACGACGTCTGGCAGGGCCAGGTGGTCATGTCGACGGGCAGCAGCGTGGGCGGAGCCACCACGGTGACCTCGGCGCCCAGCGTCGACAGCAGCAGCACGTTCGACCGGGCCACCCGGCTGTGCAGGACGTCGCCGACGAGGGTGATCCGGCGGCCGTCGAGCGAGCCGAGGTGTCGGCGCATCGTGAAGGCGTCCAGCAGGGCCTGGGTCGGGTGCTCGTGGGTGCCGTCGCCGGCGTTGATGACGGAACCGTTCAGCCAGCCGGAGTTGGCCAGCAGGTGCGGCGCACCGGAGGCTCCATGGCGGCAGACGACCCCGTCCGCGCCCATCGCCTGCAGGGTGAGCGCGGTGTCCTTGAGGCTCTCCCCCTTGCTGACGCTCGAGCCCTTGGCGGAGAAGTTGATCACGTCGGCGGACAACCGCTTGGCGGCCGCCTCGAACGAGATCCTGGTCCGGGTGGAGTCCTCGAAGAACAGGTTCACCACCGTGCGGCCGCGCAGCGCGGGCAGCTTCTTGATCGGCCGGTCCGCCAGCGAGCGCATCTCCTCGGCGGTGTCCAGGATCAGGGTGGCGTCGTCGCGGCTCAGGTCGCCCGCGCTCAGCAGATGCCGCATCACGCGGAGACTCCCGTCTTGTCGGCGATCAGTACGGCGTCGGCGCCGTCGTACTCGGTGAGGTGGACGGTGACCCGTTCGACCAGCGAGGTGGGCAGGTTTTTGCCGACGTAGTCCGCGCGGATCGGGAGTTCGCGGTGGCCGCGGTCGACCAGGACCGCGAGCTGGACCGCCTTCGGCCGGCCGATGTCGCCGATCGCGTCGAGCGCGGCGCGGATGGTGCGGCCGGAGAACAGCACGTCGTCGACCAGCACGACCACCTTGCCGTCGATTCCGCCCGGCGGGATGTCGGTGTGCTCCAGCGCGCGGGCCGGCTTCAGGCCGATGTCGTCGCGGTACATGGTCACATCGAGTGACCCTGTCGGCACGCTCTGCCCCTCGACCGCCGCGATCCGGTCGGAGATGCGGCGCGCCAGTCCCACCCCGCGGGTGGGGATGCCGAGCAGGACGACGGGGTCGGCACCCCGGTTGCGCTCGAGGATCTCGTGCGCGATCCGGGTCAGTGCCCGGGAAATGTCGGAAGCATCCAGCACTGTGCGCGGTACGGCCTTCGCGACCGAGGCAAACTCTTCCTCGGGCGCCGACCCTGGTACCAAGGCAGGGCTCATCGCTACCGTTCCTCCTTTCCCGCCTCTCTGGACGGGTCTTTAAAGGACGTTCGGACCACTTGACATGCTATCGGAAGTGACACGCCGTCTTGACGCTGGCCTCGCGACCAGAATATTGTTACTCTGTGTAACCGTGGGGGGTTTCACCGAACGGCCCACCCAAATCCGGGCCAAACCTATCCGGGACAACCGGGTACCTGACCAAAAGTCGGAGGGAAGAACCAGCGTGCCTAGCGAATACGCGAAGACACTGGGCGGCAAGTTGCGCGCCATCCGCCAGCAGCAGGGTTTGTCGCTGCATGGCGTGGAAGAGAAGTCCAAGGGTCGCTGGAAGGCGGTCGTCGTCGGCTCGTACGAGCGTGGCGATCGAGCCGTCACGGTGCAGAAGCTCGCGGAGCTCGCCGATTTCTACGGCGTGCCGATCCGTGAACTGCTGCCCGGTTCCGCCAGCGCGGCCGCCGCGGCAGCCGCTCCGCCCAGGTTGATCCTCGACCTGGAGGCCCTGCAGCACCTCGACGCGAGCGAGGCCGGTCCGCTGACGCGGTACGCGGCCACGATCCAGGCTCAGCGCGGGGACTACAACGGCAAGGTGCTGTCGATCCGGCAGGACGACATGCGCACCCTTGCGGTGATCTACGACGAGTCGCCGACGACTCTGACCGAGCGTTTCATCTCCTGGGGCGTACTGAACCCAGAGGCGAAGGGCGACGTCGAGGAGACCGAAGCAGCCGGCTGACGAGGCCGGCTCGCGATGGCGAGACAAGACGGTCGGGGCTCGTAGCAGCTTGCCCACGGCCGCCTGCCCGCCCTCCTTCACGAGGACGGGCCCCACGGAGCCACTGAGGCGCCACGCTCCACCGCAGTACCAGGCCGGGGCCGTTCCCCCCGCGCCGATGAACGGGGACGCTGAGAGGGCCCGGCACCGCACCGTGGCGGTACCGGGCCTGTCGAGCTCCGGGAGGTCTGTCAGACCCCGAGTGTCGGTTTCAGCTGCAACAGCCGGGCCAGCAGCCCGTTGACGAAGGCCGGGGACTCGTCGGTCGACAGGTCCCGGGCCATCGAGACGGCCTCGCTGACCGCGACCACGTCCGGCACCTGCTCGTCGAACAGCAACTCGTAGACGCCGATCCGCAGGATGTTGCGGTCGACGGCCGGCATCCGGTCCAGCGACCAGCCGACCGAGTGCGTGCTGAGTAGGTCGTCGATCGAGTCGATGTGGTCGGAGACACCCTCGACCAGCGCCACGGTGAACTCGTTCACCGGCGGGTCGTTGTCGGCTACCCGGTCGGCCAGGGTGCCGCCGACGGGCAGCCCTCTGACCTCCGACTCGTAGAGCACGTCGAGGGCGCGCTTGCGGGCCTTGCTACGGGCAGACATGTTCTGTTGTCAGCTTTCGGGGCTCAGGACGTGACGCGGCCGAGGTAGTCCCCGGTCCGGGTGTCCACCTTGACCTTCTCGCCGGTGGTCAGGAACAGCGGGACGTTGATCGTGTAGCCGGTCTCCAGCTTGGCCGGCTTGGTGCCACCGGTCGAGCGGTCGCCCTGCAGGCCGGGCTCGGTGTACTCGACGGTGAGCTCGACCGAGGCCGGGAGCTCGACGTACAGCGGTAGGTCGTTGTGCACCGCGACGATGGCGTCCTGGTTCTCCAGCAGGAAGTGCGACGCGTCTCCGACCACCTCGGGGGTGATGCTGACCTGCTCGTAGGTCGAGCTGTCCATGAAGACGTAGGAGCCGCCATCGTTGTACAGGTACGTCATGTCGCGCTTGTCGACGTTGGCCACCTCGACCTTGACGTCGGCGTTGAAGGTCTTGTCGACGACCTTGCCCGACAGCACGTTCTTCAGCTTGGTCCGCATCACGGCACCGCCCTTGCCGGGCTTGTGGTGCTGGAACCAGACGACGGACCACAGCTGCCCATCCAGGTTGAGCACCATGCCGTTCTTGAGGTCGTTCGTCGATGCCACGCGGGGAAACCCTTCGAAAGTGATCAGCGGTACGCCGAATTGTAGCGGTCGCTGTGCGGTTCGACCGATTCGTGGGCAGGCGCGGTGCGAGGCGGTGGTCTGCCGGGGCTTTACGCTGAGGGTCCGGCCCAGCACCTGGAGGTAGCGATGACGACGGTGTTCATCATCTTCGTGGTCTTCATGCTCATCTTCGGGTTCTCCAAGAAGATGGCGAAGATCGACCCGAACAAGCCGAACCCGCGGATGCAGAAGGTGCTGGAGCGACTCGAGGCCCAGCAGGCGGCGAACCGGCCACCGCAGGTCCAGGGGCAGTACACGCAGCCCACGTCGGGTCAGCCGCAGGTGCAGCCGACCGGGCGGGCGCAGACCAGCGCACAGCTTGCGGGGATGCTGCAGCAGCTCCTCCAGGCCGGGCAGCAGCCTGGTCCGGGGCAGTACCCGTCGCCGGGGCAGTACGCGTCACCCGCGCATCAACCGCAGTACGGGGCGCCTGGGCCGTATCCGGCGCCGCAGACCGGGTATGCGCCGGCTGGGCAGTTCCAGCCGGCTCAGCATCCGCCAGCGCAGTACCAGCCGCAGCCGTACCAGCCGCAGTACCAGGCGCAGCCGGTTCAGGGGCAGTTCCAGCAGCCGCCGCAGCACCGGCCGCAGCAGAACCACCTCCCCACCCCTGGGGGCGAGATCGAGAAGCGCGTCCGCGAACTGATGACGACAGGCCACGAGGTCGCCGCGATCCGGCTGCTCTGCGACGAGCAGGACATGGGCATCATCGAGGCCCAGGAGTACGCCCGCGGCCTGGTCGCTCCGGTCGGCAAACCCCGGCAGGGCGAGCAGTCAGAGAGCGCTCCCCACTCCGCGCCCGCCGAGGATGAGACCCGGTACGTCGGTTCGGCCGCCTTCGCAGAGTCCGTCTTCGACCTCGACAAGGACGAGAACGTCTGGGCCAGCGGCTGGGTCGACAAGCCGGAGCCCGAGGACCGCTCGGACATGAACGAGCTCTGGCAGACCGTCCGCAACAACGGCCGCCCCTCCAGCTAATCCACCGGCCAGGTGATGGTGATGATGCTGTGGCGCCGGCGGATGTGGAAGCCCTCGGGCAGCTGATCGGGCGCGGCCTCGGCGGGGTGGATCGTCAGTACCGGATCCGGGCCGTAGCGGTGCTTCTCGTGCCACTGCCAGGTCTGCTCTGCCAGTCGCCCCGTGAACTCTGCGGCCGACAGCCCATGTCCGACCGCTCCGAGCTCGACGAAGTCCGGCTCGGGTGCCGGGCGTGCGGTCACGTAGGCGATCGTGCCGTCCTCGACCATCGCCGAGGCACCCCAGCGCGGAGCAGGTGAGACCAGCTTCTTCTTCAGCGCGGACCGCTCGGCGCGGAGTACGCAGTACCCGGGCAGGGTGGACGCCAGCCACAGGTCCAGGTCGGAGAGCGGCTCCTCGATGTTCACCAGCACCCCGGACCAGGCCACGACCGCCGGCTCCTTCAGTACTCCGTTCAGCGGGTGCGGCTCGTCCAGTTGATCCTCGTCGAAGCTCAGGCTGACCTTGTCCCCGTGCACCGGCAGGAATCGTTCGTAGTTGGCGCCCGCGCCCTGCATGGAGACGAACCCGCACACCGCCATCGACCTGCTCCGCAGTACGCCGTCGACGAGATCGAAGGCGATGGACCTGGTCTGAGACCGCATTCTGAGCGGTACGACGATGCGCCCGCCCTCGGCGAGCTGCTCCAGCCAGGCGGGGGCGATGTCCCAGGCGGTGACCGTGACGACCACCCGGTCGTAGGGAGCGCTCTCCGGCCAGCCGAACTCCCCGTCGGTCTGCACGACCTGGACCTCCGGATACCCCGCGGCCACCAGCCGCCGACGGGCGCGATCGGTGACGTCCGCGTCGATGTCGATCGTGGTGACCTCGCCGTCCGGTCCGACCAACTCCTTGAGCAGGGCCGCGTTGTAGCCGCCCGAGCCGATCTCGAGGACACGGTGGCCGGGCTCGATGCCGGCCTGCTCGAGCATCAGCGCGACCACCGTCGGCTGCGACACCGTACTGATGGCGACCCCGGACTCGTTCGTCTTCATCAGCACGACGTCGTCGGTGTAGGCGACCTCGAGCGACACGTTCGGCACGAACACATGCCGGGCGACGGACCGGAAGGCCGCTTCCACCCGGTGGTCATGGATCACGCCCTGGGTGACCAGCAGATCAGCCAACGCCGACCGCAACACCGGCGCGTACCTGGGCTCGCGCCTGACCCTGGACCAGGGCTCTTGCCCAGGTTCTCGACCGGGCTCTCGCGGGGGTTCGCGGCCGGGCTCTCGCCTGGGCTCTTGCCTTGCTTCTCCCCTGGGCTCTTGCCTCGGCTCGTGTCCGGGGTCGTTGCTCGGGGCGCCCATGTCGTCAGTCCGTCTTGTCGCCGAGCGATTCGAGCAGGGTCCGCAGCGTGTCCGCCAGCGCCTCGCGCTCAGCGCCGGACAGCGCCTCCAGCAGCCGATTCTCCGTCGCCAGATGCGTCGGCAGCACCGCGTCGATCAACTCCAGCCCGGTCGGCGTCAGCGTCACCAGTACACCGCGCCCATCCGTCTCGCTCGGCCGCCGACTCACCAGCCCGCGCGCTTCCAGCCGATCCAGCCGCTGGGTGATCGCCCCGGAGGTGACCATCGACGACCGCATCAGCCCGGCCGGAGTCAGGCTGTGCTCCGGATTGCTGCGGCGCAGCGTCGCGAGAACGTCGAACGAGGCCGAGTCGAGGTCATGGGCGGCGAAGTTCCGGCGGAGCTCGCCGTCGACGACCTGCGCCAGCCGCTTGAGGCGGCCCAGCACCGCCATCGGCGACGCGTCCAGGTCGGGGCGTCGCTCGCTCCACTGCTCGAGCACCAGATCGACATGGTCGGCCATCTCTCCAGCGTAGCCGATCTCTTAGCGGTGAGATAAAGCCTTTGAAGGTTGCTTAGCACTGAGATACATTGTCTTAGTGCTAAGCAACCGAGTCGCCTTGATCCTCACCACAGCCATCGCACCCGCGCTGTGGGGAACCACCTATCTGGTGACCACCGAACTGCTCCCGCCGGACCGCCCGCTGCTGGCCGGTGTCGTCCGCGCGCTCCCGGCCGGACTCCTCCTCGTCGCGATCACCCGGCGGCTACCGCGAGGGATCTGGTGGTGGCGCGCCTTCGTACTCGGCGCACTCAACATCGGGGCGTTCTTCGCGCTGCTCTTCGTCGCGGCGTACCGGTTGCCTGGTGGGGTTGCCGCCACGGTGGGAGCGTTGCAGCCGCTGCTGGTCGCAGTACTGTCCACTGGTCTGCTCGGCGAGAAGATGACGACGCGCACCACGGTTGCCGCCTTCTCTGGCGTCGCCGGCGTCAGTCTCCTCGTACTGCGGGCGGATGCGCGGCTGGATGGCTGGGGTATCGCCGCGGCCCTGGGCGGCGCGATGGTGATGGCGACGGGCGTAGTACTGAGCAAGCGCTGGGCTTCTCCGGCTCCGCTGCTGGCAACGACCGGCTGGCAGTTGGTCGCCGGCGGGCTGCTCCTGCTGCCTACCGCGTGGATCGTCGAGGGAACGCTTCCTGCGTCCTTGACCGCCGCGAACCTGGCCGGCTACGCCTACCTGACGATCATCGGCTCGGCTCTGGCCTACGCGCTGTGGTTCCGCGGGCTGCGCAGCCTCTCCCCCACGAACGTCACCTTCCTCGGCCTGCTGAGCCCGGTGGTAGCGACCCTGCTCGGCTGGCTGGTCGTCGATCAGCGCCTGACCACGGCTCAGGTACTCGGCGGCCTGATCGTCCTCGCCGCACTGATCACCGCCCAGACCAGGAAGAAGAACAACGCCAGTACGCCTCCGCCGCTTGTTCCCGTCGAAAGGGCTGGCCAACGCCCCTGTGTAGCTGCTAGCCGTTGACTAGTGTCCTTAGACGGTGGCCGCTACCGGAGTAGGAGAACGAGATGACGACCATGGGAGAACTGCCGCAGGTGGTGTCACCCGACGAGTGGCTCGCGGCGCGCAAGGAACTGCTGGCCAAGGAGAAGGAGCTCACCCATGCTCGCGACCAGCTGAACGCCGACCGGCGACGGCTGCCGATGGTTCGCATCGACAAGCCGTACACCTTCGAGGGCCCGTCCGGCACGGTGAGCCTGCTCGACCTGTTCGAAGGCCGGCCACAGTTGGTGATGCACCACTTCATGTACGGCCCAGACTGGGACGAGGGCTGTTCGAGCTGCTCGTCTGCCGCCGACGGGATCGGCAACCTGCGACAGTTGCACGTGCGCAACACCACGCTCGTGGCCGTTTCGCGGGCGCCTTACGAGAAGCTCGCCGCCTACCGCGAGCGGATGGGCTGGACGTTCCCCTGGTACTCCTCGTACGGCAGCGATTTCAACTACGACTTCCACGCCACGCTCGACGACCGGGTCGCGCCGGTGCTCCTCTTCCTCCGTTCCGAGGACGAGCTCGCGGCGGCAGGAACACCGTGGACGGAGAGCATGCGCGGCGACGAACTGCCGGGCATCAGCACGTTCCTTCGGGTGGGTGAGGAGGTCTTCCACACCTACTCCACGTACGGCCGCGGCATCGAGGAGTTCCACAACGGCTATCACTACCTCGACCTCACCGCGCTCGGCCGCCAAGAGGCGTGGGAAGAACCGAAGGGCCGCGCCACACCGCTCGGCCTGCAGGTAGGCGGGCCGAACATGCGCCTGCCCGACGAATACGACATCTGACGACGTCGTGCCGTGACCGCGAGGTCAGATCGCCCGAACGAGTTCTCCGGTGGCCAGCGACAGAGGATCGGCATCGCCCGGGCGCTCGCGGTGAGGTCCGGCGCGACATCTCCATGGTCCGCGCGCCTCTTCAGCCGGCCTCCGGCTTCCGGCAGGGTCAGCTGAGGGTGGTGAGGGCGCGAAGGGCCAGCCGGTACGAGTCGAGGCCGAAGCCGGCGATCGTGCCTGTCGCGACGGCGGCGACGACGCTGGTGTGGCGGAACTCCTCGCGGGCGGCCGGGTTGCTGATGTGGATCTCGATCAGCGGGGCGGTCCGCTGGGCGCACGCGTCGCGCAGCGCGTACGAGTAGTGGGTGAAGGCCGCCGGGTTCAGCACCACGGGCGTCTTCGTGTCCGCGGCCTCGTGCAGCCAGCCGACCAGTTCGGCCTCGTCATCGGTCTGCCGGACCTCGACCTCGAGCCCGAGTTCGGCGCCGGTCTTCTCGCAGTCCGCGACCAGATCCGCGAACGTCGTCGCGCCGTACACATCCGGCTCCCGGGAGCCGAGCCGCCCCAGATTCGGGCCGTTCAGCACCAATACCCGCCGCCCACCAGCAACATCAGTCACAACCCCACCCTAGTGCCGCACCACTCGGAACCGGCTGCAGCCCGGGCTGGTTCAGGTTCGGGTCAAGCGGCGGTAGGCGAGCTTCGCCTCGGCGACCGCTGTCGGGTACTGCGCGTCGGCGGTGATGCCGGCGGTCAGAGCGGCGAAGTTCCGGCGGGAGAGGACCTGCTGGGTGGAGATCAGGTCGGCGGCTTGCAACTCCCCCGCCAGGCCGTTGCCCAGGGCCTCGGCCAGTGCAGCCTGATCCGCGGCGATGAACTGATGCAGCCGGGTCGCGAGCGCCGGAGTACCGAAGACTAGGCGGTAGAACGCCAGTACTTCGGGGTGGTCGTTCAGGCCGGTGACCGGGTCACGGCGCTTCAGGCCGGCGAGGAAGTGGTCGCGGAGGGCCTCCACGGGATCGGCCGACGAGGCCAGGACGACGCGGGCCGCTTCCTGCGCGTGGTCGGCGAACCGGTGCAGGGCCAGGTCCTGCTTGGTCGCGAAGTACTTGAACAACGTCGGCTTGGAGACGTCCGCGGCCGCCGCGATGTCCGCCACCGACACCTCGTCGAAACCCCGCTCCAGAAACAACGCGATCGCCGCCTCGGAGAGAGCGTCATGCGTCTGCTGCTTCTTGCGATCCCGCAGTCCGGCCATGCGCCGACGATAGTTGCCCACCCGCCCCGAACTGCAGCAGGCGCCGCTGCACCTGAACCCGCAGAACGCGTGGACAAAGCTGGTTCACCAAGCAGTACGACTGCCGTAGTCTTTGCCGGCCGGGCCGCAGTGGGCCGGCTGGGGAGGGACAGTGAACGACACGCACCCGGCAAGCACCACACCGGAGCGGCCAGCAGGCAGCACACCGGGGGCACCAGCAGGCACGACGCCGGAGGAGCCGACGGATACCGCGCCGCAGGCGCCAGCACGCAGCACGCCCGAGGCACCGGCAGGCACCGCTCCGGAGGCGCCGGCAGGCGGCACACCGGAGCCGCCCGCGGACACCACACCCGAGACGCCCGCCGACACCACACCCGAGATGCCCCTGGGCACCACGCCGGATGCGCCGGCAGGCAGCACGCCCGAGGCGACGGCGGGCAGCGCGCCCGAAGAACTGGCGGACACCACGCCGGACGCACCAGTAGGCAGCACACCGGAGACGCCAGCGCACACCACACCCGAGACGCCAGTAGGCAGCGCGCCCGAAGGGCTGGCGGACACCACGCCGGAGGGACCAGTAGCCACCACGCCGGAGACGCCAGCGCACACCACACCCGAGGGGCCAGTAGGCAGCGCGCCCGAAGGGGTGGCGGACACTACGGCGGAGGCACCAGTAGGCACCACGCCCGAGGCGGCAGCGGGTCGATGGGTGGAGGGGGCGGCGGGAATTGCGCCGGTGACGGTGGCGGGGGGCTCGCCGCGGAGGCCGGGGCGGCGGCTGGTGTTGTTGACCGCGGGGGTTGTTGTGCTCGCGGTTGGAGCGGGGGCGGTGGCGTGGTCTGTGGTGGGGCGGCAGGACACGAGTGCGGCGATGGGCGAGGTGCGCGCGTCGAGTGCGCCCTCGGCGACGGCGTCCGCGCCGCCTGCGGAAGATCGGCTGCATGCTCAGGTCGACGCTGTGCTGAAGGTCCGCGCCTCGGCCGTGCTGGCCGGGAAATTGCCGCAGTTCCTGGCGACCGTCGACCCCCGGAACAAGAAGCTGCGCCAACAGCAGCAGGTGCTGTTCGGGAATCTGCGGAAGATCGGCCTCCGGAAGCTGACCTACGAGCGAGAGCCCAAGTGGGCGCCGGAGCCGCAACCGCAGCACGGGCCCAGCGCTCACGCGTTCCGGGTCCAGATGATGGTGCAGATCGCCGGAATCGACCCGGCACCCCGCGCCGTCCAGCTCGGCTACACCTTCGTCGAACGCGGCGGTCGCCTGCTCCTGGTGGATGACGACGACCTCAACGGCTCGTACGGCCGCGGCACCTACCTCGAACCCTGGGACCTTGGAGCAATCGAGGCGATCCGCAAGCCCGGCGTACTCGTCGTCGTTCCGGCCGGCGAGCGTGCCAATGGTGAGCGGCTCGCCCGGGAGGCCCGGGCGGCAGCACCTGGGGTGCGGGCGGCGACCCGGCGAGCGCAGGCGGCCATCCTGGTCATCGCGATGGCCGACCGCCGCTCGATGGATCCGGAGTGGCAGTCCGGCGGGCATCCGGCTGCCGCCGTGGCCGCGTACAACCTGGCTCCGATCGCCGAGGACCCGCGCGACATGAAGGTCGTCGGCAGCAGGGTGGTGATCCACCCGGACCAGCGCAAGAAGGCCGGCCGGCTGCTGCTGGCGCACGAGTTCACGCACGCCGCGATGGCGCCGCTGGGCTTCAGCGCTCCGACCTGGCTGGTGGAGGGACTCGCCATGTACGCCGAGATGCAGCTCGCCGAGCAGCGCGGGTACGACGTCTCGGAACCACGCGACGAACTTCTGGACGAGGCGATCCCGCAGCTGGACGTCCTGCCGATCGACGGCGTCTTCCACGGCGAGTACGACGAGGACAGCTACGGCGTCAGCTGGATCCTGGTCGAGTTCCTGATGGACAAGTACGGCCAGAAGAAGGTGAACGCGCTGTACGCCGACCTCGCCCAGGCTCCCGAGGACCCCACCCTCCGCGAGCAACTGCTCCGCAAGCACCTGAAGCTCTCGGAAACGGCCTTCGTCGCGGCGGTGAAGAAGTACGACGGACCGTCCTGACCATCGCCTGCTCCCGAACCAATTGACCTGATACCCGAACCGAGGCGGACCTGCCGGACTCTCCCAGGTATCAGCACACGAACAGCCACGCTGGGGGTGCCGCGGGTGCGAGGAGAGTTGAGACAGATCCAGTTGGCCGGACCTGATCACGAGGTCTGGGAGCTGCTCCGGACCGGCGACGAAACCGCTCTGGCCGAGATCTTCTACCGCCATAGCGACGCCGTCTACAACTTCGCGTTCCGCCGTACTTCGTCCTGGGCCGCCGCCGAGGACGTCGTCCAGGCGACGTTCCTGGCCGTCTGGCGACGAGCCCGCGACGGCCGGATCGACGCAATCACTCTCGAATCCGCGCGGCCGTTGCTGCTGGTGATGGCCGGCTACGAGTGCGGCAATGTCCTGCGTGCCGCCCGGCGGCAGAAGGCGCTGCGAGACCGGATCGAGCTGATCGACCAGACCGGCACCGTTCCGGACCATGCCGGCGTCGCCGCCTCCAAGGTGGACGACGAGCGGGCCATGAGCGACATCCGCAGGATCCTCGACAAGATCCCGGCGAAACAGCGCGAGGTGGTCGAGTTGGTCATCTGGGCGGAGTGCTCGCTCGCCGACGCCGCCCGGGCGCTCGGCATCCCCGAAGGCACAGTCAAATCCCGGTTGGCCAGGGCACGCGGCAGCCTGGCCGGCTTACTCGACCTCAGTGGTACGGAGGCTCAGGCATGATCACGAAACCCCCGGCGGAGCGCCCGCTCCCCCACAAGCAAGACATCCTCGAGCGCGTCTTGGCCGGTGAGACCCCGCAGACGCGTACCAGGACCTGGCTCATCCCGGTAGCAGCAGCCGCCTCGATCGCGGTGGTCGCCGGTGGACTGGTTGCCGCGACCTCGGGCCACGAGAACCAGCCGGCTCCCGGGCCGGCGGCCGGTCCCACCCCGACGAAATCCGGCAAGCCGTCGGCCAAGAGCACACCCGCGGGGCCGGCCGATGTACGGGTGAATGTTGGGCCACTGAAGGCTGCTGAAGCGTCGGCGCTGGCTGAGGCCTGTGTGTCGCCCGCCGAGGGGCATCAGGGTGAGGTCGGGGAGATCAGTCACGCGTTCACGGTGCGGAGTTGGGTTGATCCGCGCAAGACGGAGAACAGTGTGGTGGTGCTCGACAAGTCCAATGGGCTGATCTACGGCTGCGTGGGCTTCCCGACCGCCAAGACACCGACCGGCGAGGTCGTCGACGGATTCGAGGCCGGGCTGGTCGGTGGGGACCCAGTCGAGGCGCGTAAGGGGAAGTCGGTGATCAACCCGACCGACGCGACCCATCCCGCTGTTCCGACCGACAGCGGCGGTAGCCGGTACTTCATCGACTTCGATCGCTCACCGGACAGGTTGATGACGGACGCCTGGTACCGCGTCGACGAGCGGGTCGCCGAGATGCGGCAGCGCTATGTCATCAAGGGCAAGCCCGGTCCGTGGTTCGTGGGCGACGCCGTCGACGGGACTGTGTTCCTGCGCGCCTGGGACGAGTCGACCGCGCTGCAGAAGGGCGACGAAGTACGGATCGAGACGCAGGTCCTCGACCGCAACGGCAAGCTGCTCGACGCCCCGGCCGACCAGAAAGGCGGCGGCGGCCTCACCCCCAGCCCCGGCACCACCCGCGTCGACATCGGCAAGGTAGGCCTCGACCCCGGCGGCCACGCAGGCTGGCTCAACTTCCCCAACCGCTGACCGCGCGTCAGCTGGCCCGAGCGCTTGCTCTCGGGTCAGCTGACTTCGGCGTACGCGGCGATCAGCAGGCTGGGGTCCGGGGCCTCGAGGATCGACGGCTTGGCTAGTCCGTCCAGGATGACGAAGCGAAGACGGTCGGCGCGGGTCTTCTTGTCCAGCTTCATCGCGTCCTGCAGGTGCGGCCAGGCGTCGGCGCGGTACTTCACCGGCAGGCCCAGGGACTCCAGTACTGCGCGGTGCCGGTCCGCCGTGGCGTCGTCGAGCTTGCCGGCCGCTCGGGCGAGCTCGGCCACGAACACCATCCCGATGCTGATCGCGGCGCCGTGACGCCACTTGTACCGCTCGACCCGCTCGATCGCGTGCCCCAGCGTGTGCCCGTAGTTCAGCGCCTCCCGCCCGATCGCTCCACCTAGCTTGGTGGTCTTCTCCCGCAGATCGGCGCCGACCGTGTCAGCCTTCACCTGGATGGCCCGGGCAATCAGCTCCTCGGTGTGCCCGTACGCCGGTCCGCTCGCGCCGTCGGGGTCCTTCTCCACCAGGTCGAGGATCACCGGGTCGGCGATGAACCCGCACTTCACCACTTCGGCCAGGCCGCTCACATAGTCGTTGCGCGGCAGGGTCTCCAGCGCGGCCAGGTCGCACAGCACCCCGGCGGGCTCCCAGAACGCGCCGACCAGGTTCTTGCCCTCGGCCGTGTTGATCCCGGTCTTCCCACCGACGGCCGCGTCCACCATGCCGAGCAGCGTGGTCGGGATGTGCACGACCCGGACACCACGCAGCCAGGTCGCCGCGACGAATCCGGCCAGGTCGGTCGTCGTACCGCCGCCGATCGACACGATCGCGTCGGACCGGGTGAATCCCGCCTGGCCGAGAACCGACCAGCAGTAGGCCAGTACCTCGGCGGACTTGGCTTCCTCGGCGTCCGGGATCTCGATCGCGTGCGCGGTGAACCCGCCCGCGGTCAGGTCGTCCCGGATCGCGTCGCCACTGGTCCGCAGCGCCCGCGGGTGGATCACGGCGACCCGGCGGACCTCGTCGCCCAGCAACGCCGGCAGCTCACCGAGCAGATTGTTGCCAATGACAACGTCGTACGGCGCCGCCGCGTCCACCCGAATCCGCCGCGCCCCGCTGGAGCCCTCCGCACCGCTGGAGCCGTCAGCTCCGCTGGCGCCGTCGGCAGCGCTGGAGCCGTCAGCTCCGCTGGCGCCGTCGGCAGCGCTGGAGCCGTCAGCTCCGCTGTTGGCGTCCGCAGCGCTGGAGCCGTCAGCTCCGCTGTTGCCGCCGGCTCGCGCTTCCGGCGCCTGAGTTTCTTCCCCACCCGCTTCGCCGGTCGCGTTCTGATCGGTCATCCGAGTTGCTCCGCGATCTCGTCCGCGATCTCCTCCGGAGTCCGGTTGTCCGTGGTCACGGTGACCTTCGCGACCTCGGCGTACAGGGGGCGGCGGGCGTCCATCAGGTTCTTCAGTTGCGTGCGCACGTTGCCGAGCAGCAGCGGGCGAGCCACGCCGAGGCCGACGCGCTTGGCTGCTTCGCCGAGCGATACGTCCAGGAAGACGACGTTGTGGCCGACCAGGTCCGCGCGGGTGTCGGCGTCGAGGATCGCGCCGCCGCCCAGGGACAGTACTGCGCCCTCGTCCTGCAGCGCGGCGACGATCGCAGCCCGCTCGAGGGCCCGGAAGGCCACCTCGCCGGAGTCCACGAAGATGTCCGAGATCGGCTTGCCCGCCTCGTTCTCGACGTCGGTGTCCGTGTCGCGGTGGGTCTTGCCGAGCCGAGCCGCCAGCAAGGCAGCCACCGTCGACTTGCCCGAACCGGGCGGGCCGACCAGCACGACGATCGGGCTGCCGGAGGCGGCGCCAGAGCCAGAGCCGGTACCAGTGCCGGCACCAGAGCCAGAGCCGGTGCCGGTGCCGGTGCCGGTGCCGGTGCCGGTGCCGGGAGCAGCGTCGCTCACTCTGCACTCCACTCGCGGGGGTTGATCGTGTTCGGCAGGTTCGCCAGGTAGGACTGGTGGTTGCGGGACGTCTCGGTCACCGAGTCGCCGCCGAACTTCTCCACCGACGCGTCCGCGATTACCAGCGCCACCATCGCCTCGGCGACGATGCCCGCCGCCGGTACCGCGCAGACGTCGGAGCGCTGGTGATGCGCCGCCGCCGCCTCGCCGGTGACCGTGTCGATCGTGCGCAGCGCCCGCGGCACCGTGGCGATCGGCTTCATCGCGGCCCGCACGCGCAGGGTCTCGCCCGTGCTCATGCCGCCCTCGGTGCCACCCGAGCGACCGCTGGTACGGCGTACCTCGCCGTTGTCCGCGACGATCTCGTCGTGCGCCTTCGACCCCGGAGTACGGGCGAGTTCGAAGCCGTCACCGAGTTCGACGCCCTTGATCGCCTGGATGCCCATCAGCGCGCCGGCCAACTTCGCGTCCAGCCGCCGGTCCCAGTGCACGTAGCTGCCGAGGCCCGGCGGGAGACCGTCGACGACGACCTCGACGACACCGCCGAGGGTGTCGCCGGCCTTCTGCGCCTGGTCGATCTCGGCGACCATCTGCTTGCTCGCGTCCGGGTCGAGGCAGCGGACCGGGTCCTCGTCCAGCCGGGCGACGTCACCGGCCGACGGGATCACGCCGTACGGCGCCTTCACGGTGCCGAGTTCGACCACGTGGCTGACGATGGTGATCCCGTACGCCTGCTTCAGGAAGCGCGCGGCGACCTCGCCGAGCGCGACCCGGGCCGCGGTCTCCCGGGCACTCGCGCGTTCCAGCACCGGGCGGGCCTCGTCGAAGCCGTACTTCTGCATGCCTGCGAGGTCCGCGTGGCCCGGGCGGGGGCGGGTCAGCGGCGCGTTCCGGGCGAGGTCGGCGAGCACGTCCGGGTCGACCGGGTCGGCCGACATCACCTGCTCCCACTTCGGCCACTCGGTGTTGCCGACCTGGATGGCGACCGGGCTGCCGAGTGACACCCCGTGCCGGAATCCGCCGATGAACGTCACCTCGTCCCGCTCGAACTTCATCCGGGCGCCGCGGCCGTAACCGAGACGACGACGAGCCAGGGCGTCGGCCACATCATCCGTGGTGACCTGGACGCCTGCGGGAAGACCTTCGAGTACGGCGACGAGCGCTTGTCCGTGCGACTCGCCGGCGGTGAGCCAGCGCAGCATGCCGTAATCCTCCCATGTCGGCTCGATCGCTCGGCGGGCAGTCTCGCCGAGCGGGCGGGCGGGCGGGCGGCACAACCCGATCCCGGTCGGCCGCGCGGGGCTATGGCAGGTCTTCCGCCTCAGGCAGATGCCGGCTGAGCTCGCGAGCAAGCTCGCAGGTGTGGTTGAGGGTGCTTGGCCGGGTAGTCCTTGGCCGGGGTAGAGGGGCAAGCGCGGGTGCAGGCGGTCGGTGGGTCAGCAGGTGGGGGTGTGGTCAGGGTCCAAGACGCTGCGGACGGACAGGGCTACGTCGAGGGCGCGGGCTATCGGGTTGGACGCGCAGGTCGATACCTGGCCGTTGGGGCTGGGGAGGGCGGCCGAAGCGCCCGCTACGGCGGCGCCGACGATCGTGAGAGTGGCCAGACCGGCTGCGGCCACGCGACGGGCGAATCGGCGTGCCGGGCGGCCCGCGAGTCGGCTCGGCGGGGTGGGCATGGGGGCTCCTGAGGGCTGGACGGCTGGTTCTTCGACGCTTGTGTCCTGAGTCGGAAGTTCGTGCTTCAGCTGCCTGGGCGCCGGAGATGTGCACAAACTTCCGACTCAGGACACTAGGTGGGGCCGGCGGTGGGCGAACTGGCCTGGGGGCCCGCATGAGGGTGGTGTTGGCACTACCCCCGGTTAGTCTCTTGCGACTGCTCAACGACCGGGAGGCGTGGATGACACGGGTGGCTGATGAGGCGTATCGATCTCGTGTCCGGGGGTGCTTGCTGGGTGGCGCGATCGGGGATGCGCTCGGTGGGCCGGTGGAGTTCGACGACGGGCGGGCGATCGTTGCCGCCCACCCCGATCGACTCAGGAGCTTTGTTGCCGGTGGCACCGACTGGCCGGCCGGCACGGTTACCGATGACACTCAGATGACGTTGTTCACGGTCGAGGGGCTGATCCGGGCGGGGGTGCGGACGGATCGCGGGATCGGGTTCACTGTCGCTGTCGTGCACCATGCCTATGACCGGTGGCTCGACACCCAACTCCTGCCTGGACCGAGCGGCAAGCGGGACGGCTGGCTGCAAGAAGAGCAGTGGCTGTATGCCCGCCGCGCCCCGGGCAACACCTGTCTGTCCGCGCTGACGACCGCGCGTAAGGGCGACGACAGCATCCCCCAGTTCGGAGGCCAGGCGACGAACGACTCGAAGGGCTGCGGTGGCGTGATGCGCGCGGCGCCGTTCGGGTTGGTGCCGTTCAGTGCTGAGTGGGCCTTCAACTCCGCCGCCGAGGCGGCCGGTTACACGCACGGCCACGTCACCGGCAAGCTCGCCTCCGGCGCTCTCGCTGTCATCGTCTACGAGATCTGCCAAGGCGCCGACCTCGACGCCGCTCTCGACAAAGCCCAAGCGCAACTCGCCCAGCACCACGGCCACGAGGAAACCAGTACTGCGCTGGCCGCCGCCCGCGACCTGGCCGCGAGCGACCTCGGCGCAGGCCCGGCAACGGTCGAGCGGCTCGGTGGCGGCTGGATCGCCGAGGAAGCCCTCGCCATCGGCGTGTACTGCGCCCTGAAATTCCCCGAGCCCGGCCAGTTCCTCGACGCGCTGGCGCTCGCGGTGACGCACTCCGGTGACAGCGACTCCACCGGCGCGATCTGCGGCAACATCCTCGGCGCACTGCATGGAGAGACCGCTCTCCCGCCGGAACTGGTGTTCTCGGTCGAAGGCCGGGGCGTCATCCTGCAACTGGCCGACGACCTCGTGCTGGAGTTCACCCAAGCCAAGAGATTACACGGCGAGTACGGACCGGAGACAGCCTGGCGCCGGCGCTACCCCGGCTGGTGACCGCAACCCCGTGAGCAGACAGTTCCGGCCGGGACGTCCGGCCCGTCCCCCGAGGATCAGGCCCGGCGTCCCGGCCGGGGTCGTGGTCGGCCGCTGTCAGGCCGGTTCGATGGAAAGCTTGTGCCGGAAGATGTTACGCGGGTCCCAGGTCGCCTTGACCCGCTGCAGCCGCGGATAGTTGTCTCCGTAGTACAGCCGGTGCCACGGCACGCCCGACGTGTTGTACTCCGGGTCGGCCAGATCCACGTCCGGGTAGTTGATGTACGAGCCGGCGTTGACCTCGTTCGGCACCGGCACACCACCGGTGTCGCGATACAGGTCGCGGTAGATGTTCCGCGCCCAGGCGATGTTGTCGGCGTCGGCCGCCGGGTCCTCCCAGGACGCGGTCAGCACCATCTTCGCCACGACGTCGCGCTGGAAGGACGCGGTCGCCGACGGCGGCACCGTGTTCACCTTGCCGCCGTACGGGATGAGCAGCACCGACGACTCGGTCCCGGCCTTCGACTCCGGGTCGGCGAGGTGCCGGTAGATCGTGGTGAGCTGCGCGGCGCTGTAGCCCTTGCGCAGGTAGCCCGCCTTGTACTTGCCGCGGCTCGGCGCGACCTCCTCGGCGATCGACCGCTGGATCGTCGTGTGCAGGAACGGCCCGGTACCGGTGTCGATCACCTGCGGCGCCGGGTCCACCCCGGCCATCATCGCCGCGTTGAACGCCTTCATCAGGTTCGCCGCGTCCGGCACCGAGGCGTCCAGCTGGGTGGACAGCAGGAAGTTCCCCGCCTTGACCGTGGTCAGGATCAGCGGACTGTAGAGACTCGCGTACGGCGAGTCGGCGGTGTTGTGCCGCTCGTAGAAGTCGAAGAAGTTCCGCAACGTCCGGACGAACCCGGCCTGCGTCGTCGTCTTCCAGTCGTACAGCAGGATGCTCGACAGCAAAGCTGAAGGTGCCTTGGGCAACAACTTCGCAGGATCCGAGCCAGTCGCTCCGGCTGTCCGCATCAGATACCGCGTGATCACGCCGAAGTTGCCGCCGCCACCACCGGTATGCGCCCACCACAGATCCTTGTACTGGTTGTCTCTGGTCGCGACCACCGAGCGAGCCCGCCCGCGCGCGTCCACGACGACCACCTCCACGCCGTACAGGTGGTCGACCACAGAGCCGTGCTGGCGAGACAGCGGCCCATACCCGCCACCACTGAAATGTCCGCCCACTCCGACACCGAGGCAGCCGCCACCGGGCACGGTCACTCCCCAGCCGTAGAAGAGCGCCTTGTAGACGGTCTCGAGCGTCGCGCCGGCGCCGATCGAGAAGGCGCGATACCGCTCGTCGAAGGTGACCTCGTCGTACTGCGACAGATCGAGCAGTACCTCGACATCGCTGTTGTCGACGAAGTCCTCGAAGCAGTGGCCGCCGCCGCGGACCGCGATCCGCTTGTTCGCGCGGACCGCCTCCTGGACGGCCCGGACCGCGTCATCGGTCGAGTGAATCACCCGCGCGTACTCCGGCTTGGCGACGAAGCGCCGATTGGTTCCGCGCAGGACAAGATCCTGGTACTGCGTGTCGCCCGGCCGGATCTTCCCAGCGGACAGGGGCGAACGGGCTGAGGTAGTGGTGGCGGCTGCGGTGGACGGAAGAAGGCTGAGCGCGGCTCCGGCGGCGATGCCCCCGGTCAACACGCCTCTACGGCTGACAGGCATGTCCCCGACCCTAGGCAGCGACAGCCACCGGATGGATCAGCCTCAGGACGGACTCTGAAGATCCACCTAGCCGAGGTACAACCGTTCCAGCGGTTCACCGACGAGGACGCCGAGCAACGCGCCGACGAGCATGAACGGACCGAACGGGAACATCTGCTTCCGCTTGATCACCCGGGCCACCCGCAGCCCGATCCCGATCACCGCGCCGAGCAGGAATCCCAGGTAGAGCCCCGCGATGAACTCACCCCAGCCGATCCACCCGAGCGCCATGCCCAGCAGACCTGACAGCCGGACGTCGCCGAAGCCGACGCCCCGCGGGAACACCCGCCACAGCAGATAGAAGCCGCCGAAGCCGATCGCACCGGCGATCAGGGCCCGGCGCAGCGCGTCCCACTCCCCCGACACCCCCGCGCCGACCAGCAGCGCCACCCCAACCAGCACGTACGACGGCCAGATGATCGCCGACGGCAGGTACCTCGTCCGGGTGTCGATGTACCCGAGCACCGCTCCCGACACAGCGAGGATGAACCACGCGGCGAGCCCGGCCGAAGTGCCCAGACTCCACCCGAGCAGACCACCGGCAAGAGCCGCCGTCCCACCGCACCAGTACGCCGCCGAGGTGGCGACCCCCTGCCCGGCGAGTACGGCGTACGGGGTCTTGGTGTCGCCTTCCTCCAGCACAGGCTCGGGAATCCGGCGCATCACCCACGGGCCGAGTCCGAACGCGGCGGCGCCGCAGAGAACCACACCGGCCCCTGCGGCGAGCAACGCGTTGTCAGCAGGCACGATCCAGGAGCCTAGACGATCGGGCGGGCACCAGGCCCCAGGATCTCCGGAGTCCTGTGGATCATTGGCCGGGGCGGGTTCGCCGGACCACCCGCACGGCGATGAAGGCGGCCGCGATCCCGAGCAGCAGCGGCACCCCGAGCACGATCGCGAGGGTGCTCAGCAGCCCGTCGTTCTCGGTGACGTACCGGACCCGCTGGAACTCCTCGTCGGTGGACGCGCGGGTGAAGGCGAAGTCGTCGGTGATCCGGCTCGGGTCCCGGTAGGTGACGGAGTACGCGGTCAGGAAGGAGGTCGGCGCCGCCAACTGCGCGTAGGACTCGCCCTGGACCCGTCCGGCGTACAGGAGTTCGGGCTTCACGTCGGCGACCGGCAGGGTCGACGCATCCACTCGGTACGGCGCCGCGACGTACACGGTGACCGTCTGCGCGGTGCTGGCTCCCTTGCTCAGCCGCATCGGGTAGACGATCCGCGACGAGGGGAAGGTCAACCGCAGCGGCGGAGTCGCCCCGCTCATGCTCTCGCCTGCCTCCTTGGGAGCCAGCTTGACGGCGACGATCTCCCACTTCTCGGTGACGTACGGCGTGAGGTTCTCCGCCAGCCCAGCCGGTACTGCGTACCCGTTCTGGCCAAGCCAGTCCGTCACCGCCGTGCCGCTGGTCCCGGCGATTCGCGCGACCTGGAACGGCCCGAGGACCATCTGCTGGCGCACATCGACAGCAGCACCGGGAGCCGCCCCTGCCGAGTCACCCCGGCCACCGCCCATGATCCCGAGATCGCGGAACGGCCAGTAGGTCTTGCGGGTGACCACCTTGGGCCGAGTGACCGACTGCAGCCGCTGGAACAGGTCGGAGTCGCCGAGCTCGACCTTCGCGGCTGTGGGCACCGGCATGATCCAGGCGGCCTTCTTGGACTGCCCCTGGACCGACATCGACAACACGATCTCTTCCTGCGTGCCGTCGAACCGCACCAGGGCGTTCTCCCCGAACACCCGCGCGCGCGACTCCGCATCCGGAAGGTATCCACCACACGCACAGGCCCAAGCAGGGTTGGCCGCGCCGACCAAGCTGACGAGCAACACCGCGACCGCGACCCGAACCCACCTCATGCCATGACCTCCGCTGGGAGCTGGACCACGAGGTCGTCGATCGAGTCTCGCCATGCGGCGGATGCTAGCCCGCCGCGAGGGCCAGCTCAGGCCACCGTGTACGTGGTGCGGAAGAAGTTGGCCGGGTCGTACTTCTTCTTCACCGCTTGCAAACGGGGGTAGTTGGCGCCGTAGTACGTGCTGACCGAGCGGCCTGTCTCGACGTAGTTCACGTATCCGCCCGCCGAGATCGGCCGGACGGCGCGGTGGCCGTTGGTGATGAAGGTCTGCGCCGCCTTGACCTGGGCGGTGGTCGGGCGCGCCGGCAGGCCGGAGTACCACTGGACGATGCCGACCGCGGAGCGCCAGCCCCACGACGATCCACCGGTCGGCACCTTCGCCGACTGACCGCCCAGCGGGTCGAGGATCGCCGACGCCGGAAGCTTCGCCCGAGCCGCGGTCTTCACCGCGCCGAGCAGCGCCGTGATGGTCGCGGCCGGCATCGGCTTGAGCACGTCGGAGCCGGCCAGGAAGCCCGTCCGTGGGCTGGTCGTCCCGCCACCGAGGTACTTCACCGCCTCCATGTGCGTCCGGACCGCGAAGGTCCGGGTGGTCGCCCTCGACTTCACGTAGCTCTCCAGTTGGGCGGCAGCGGCAGCACCGTTGCCGGTGGTGGAGACGCCGAGCACGTGGATCGACAGCGTTCCATTGCTCTTGGCTACGACGTGCAGGTTCGCCCACGCCGTCGTCGGACCGGCCACCGCGAACTTCTGCCAGCCGTTCACCACCGCGGCGGCCTTCGACTCCGGCCAGGTCAGCCGGAAGAAGCCGAGGTTCGCGGCCGGCACGGTGGAGAACCGGAACGACGTCACGACGCCGAAGTTGCCGCCACCGCCACCGCGCAGCGCCCAGAACAGATCGGGTTCCACGGTCGCGCTGATCACCCGTGGCTTCCCGTCGGCGGTGATCACGCCCATCGAGAGGATCCGGTCACAGGTCAGTCCCCAGCTGCGGGTGTGGATGCCCAGGCCGCCGCCGAGGGCCAGACCCGCCACTCCGACGGTGGGGCAGGTCCCGGTCGGCAGGGACCGTCCGTACTTGTCGAGGAAGGCATGGACGTCGTACAGCCTGGCGCCGGGACCGACGTTCAGCACGCCGCCCTTGGCCTCGTAGCTCATCCCGCGCATCGCACCGGTGTCCAGCATGACGCCCTTGCTCACCGCGGAGGCGCCGACGTATGAGTGACCACCGGCCTTGGCGACGAGCGGCAGCTTGTTGTTCCGGGCGAAGTTGATCGCCGTCTGGACGTCGGTCGCGTTGGCCGCGCGGACCACCCCGGCCGGCTGGATCGTGTCCCAGCGCGGGTTGAAGAGTTGGTGTGCTCCGGCGTAGGTGGCTTCGCCCGGCCTGATCAGCGTGCCCTTGAGACCGCGCTTCAGCGCCGCCCAGTCGGGTCCGGCAGCGGTCAGTTGCGAGGGTCCGGCACTGGCCGGCTCGGTGTCGGAACAGCTGGTCAGGGCGATCGCGGCCAGCGCGCCACCCGCCTTCAGAACAGTGCGACGATCAACCTGGCTCACGCTCATCAAGCTCCTCACGCGCAGCGGCCCTCATGGCCGCCAAAGGAGCGGGCGACCTACCGGTCATCATCTCCACCTGGAGGGTCGCCTGATGCACGAGCAGGTCAAGGCCGTTCAACAGCTCTGTACCGATCCGGTGCGCCGCGATCGCCAACTGCGTCGGCCACGGGTGGTACGCCACGTCGAAAACGACCGGAGCCACGGCCGCGAAGTGCTCCGCCCATGGGTCCACCACACCACCGGGCAGCGTCGAGATACACAGATCGAACCCGCCGATCTGCTCGACCTGGCTGAAGTCGGTGGCGGAGGTCTTGAGTCCCAGCTCGGCCGCGAGGTCCCGCAGCCGCTCGGCCTTCGCGAGGTCGCGGACGACGAGCGTCACCTCGCTGACCTTAAGCCCCCGCAGCGCGGCCAGCGTCGACGCCGCGGTCGCGCCACCACCCAGTACTACGGCCGTGTCCGCGCCGGTGATCCCACGCTCGGCGAACGCCGCGATCAGCCCCGGTACGTCGGTGTTGTGAGCCGAGCGGGATCCGTCGGGCTCGAACAGCATCGTGTTCGCCGCGCCGATCAGCTCCGCGACCGGGTCGACCGTGTCGACCAAGTCCAGCGCGACCCGCTTCAGCGGCATCGTCAGGGACAACCCGCGCACGTCGTCACCCAACGTGCTCAGGAACCCTCTGAGCTCGTCCTCACCCACTTCGTAAGCGTCGTAGCGCCAGTCCAGCCCGAGCTCGGCGTACGCGGCCCGGTGCATCGCCGGCGACAGCGAGTGCGCGATCGGCCGCCCAAGCACAGCACAACGGGTCATGAGGCCTCCCGGCCTCGATTGAGGAGCGCAGGGAGCCCAAGCCCCATGACCTGCCGTGCCGGAGGCGCGGCCAACAGCACAGTCATCAGCAGCGGCCCTTGTGGGCCGCGCACCAGGCCTGCAGCTTCTTCACGTTCGCCTGGTGCTCGTCGCCGGTGGTGGCGAACAGGGTCTCGCCGGTGTCGAGGTCGACCAGGGTGAAGTACTGCCAACTGCCCTGCGCCGGGTTCAGCGCCGCCCGCAGGGTGTCCTTGCTCGGCGAGTTGATCGGCGTCGGCGGCAGACCCTCGTACTTGTAGGTGTTGTACGGCGAATCGGTCTCGCGCTGCTCGTCGGAGGTGAAGACACCACCGTTGCGGCCGACCACGTAGTGAACCGTCGAGTCCATCTGCAGCTTCTTGCCCGACGCCAGCCGGTTGTAGATGACCCGGGCGACCTTCGCGTAGTCCTGCGGGCGGTTCGTCTCGGCACCGATGATGCTGGCGACGATGACCGCCTGGTACGGGTCAAGCTTCTTGCGCTTGGCCGTCTCCGGCAGCTTCAACTCGGCCGCGGTGGTGGCGTACTGCGCCGTCATCAGCCGCAGGATCGTGTTCGCGCTGGCGTTCTTCGGGATGTCGTACGTGCCCGGGTACAGGAAGCCCTCCGGGTTGGCCTTGGCGTAGGACGGCAGCTTCAGCGTCTGCGGCCTGGCCATCGCCGTCGCCGCGGCGTTGGGCGGGAGCTTGGCCACCTTGGAGTTCTGCAGCAGCCTGACCACCTCGGCCTTGGTCCGGCCCGGCGGGATGCTGATCCGGTTGACCAGGACGGACTTGGCCGGGTCCAGCAGCAGTTCCAGCGCGCTCTGGGCCGACATCTCCTTCTTCAGCGTGTACGTCGCGGCCTGGATCTGGCGCGAGCGCGGCTCGTCGCGGGCGACCCGCTCGAACGCCTTGGCGCTCTTCACCACGCCCTTCTTCTCCAGCGTGTCCGCGATCGCCTGGGCGCTCTGCCCCTGGGTGATCTCGACCGTCACCGCGGTGGTGCCGGTGCCCTCGTAGTCGGGCGCGGCGAACATCTTCTCCAGGTAGTCGCGGCCCTTGCCGAAACCGATCGCCAGCCCGCCGACCAGTGCGCCGACCACGAGCAGCGAGATCAGGCCGGCGAAGCAGCCGAAACCGCGCCGGGCCCGGGCCTTCTTCCGGTTCGCCCGGCGGTCGACCCGGCTCTCCGGCCGCAGGCCGAGATCCTCGTGCAGGTCTTCCCGGTCTTCGTTCACCGATGTTCCGTTCACAGAGGTCTCCCGGGTGGATCGCCGGTCTCGCGCTCGAAGTCGAGCGCGTGTTGCAGAATCACGACCGCCGCGGCCTGGTCGACCACGGCCCGCCGCTTGGATCCCTTCTTTCCCCGTTCCCGCAGCATCCGCTCGGCGGTGACCGTGGTGAACCGCTCGTCCACCAGCCGCACGCCGATCCCTTCTCCCGAGTTCGTTCCCTGCACCGGTGACCCGGGCAGTTTCGCCGCCAGCAGCGCGGCCGTCTCCCGGATCTTGACCGCGGCCGGCCCCTCGCCGCCGGACAACGACCGCGGCAGGCCGATCACGATCTCGAACGCGTCGAGCTCGGCTACGAGACTAACGATCCGGTCAAGATCCCCCGGTCCGACCCGGACCGTCTCGACCGGCGTCGCCAGGATCCCGTGCGGGTCACTGGACGCGACACCGATCCTGGCATCCCCGATGTCCAGCGCCACCCGCACTCCTCTGCGCATGCCTAGCCGGTGACTAGTTGGCCGATGGCGTGCTCGACCGCGGACAGTGCCTGGTCGGCACCCGCCGCGTCCGTACCGCCACCCTGCGCCACATCGTCCTTGCCGCCGCCGCGACCGCCGAGCTGCTCCGCCGCGATCCGGACCAGGTCACCGGCCTTGAGCCGCCACTCGCGGGCGGTGTCGTTCAGCGCGACCACCACACCCGGCTTGCCGTCGTTCACGCTCAGCACTGCGACCACGGCCGGCTTGTCCGCCGACATCCGGCCGCGGATGTCGAGCGCGAGCTTGCGCAGGTCCCCGCCGTTCACGCCGTCCGGCGCCCGGTGGCCGACGTACGCGACGCCGAAGACGTCCTTCGGGCTCTTGGCCAGCTCCGCCGCGGCGGCCAGCACCTGGCCGGCCCGGACCTTCTCCAACTCCTTCTCGGCCACCCGCAGCCGCTCGGCCAGGTCGGCCACCTTCGCGGGCAGCTCCTCCGGCCGGGTCTTCAGCGACTCCGACAGCAGCCGGACCAGCGAACGTTCCTTGCCCAGGTAGCGCAGCGCCTCCATGCCGACGAACGCCTCGATGCGCCGGACACCCGCGCCGACCGACGACTCACCCGTCACGGTCAGCGCGCCGACCTGCGAGGAGTGCTTCACGTGCGTGCCACCGCAGAGCTCACGCGACCAGGGGCCGCCGATCTCCACGACGCGGACCTGGTCGTCGTACGTCTCGCCGAACAGTGCCAGGGCGCCCCACTCGCGGGCCTCCGGCAGCGACATGTACTGCGCCGAGACCGGCAGGTCCTGGCGCACCGCGAGGTTCGCGACCTCTTCGATCTCGCTGCGGGTGGCCTGGTCCAGCGCCGACGACCAGGCGAAGTCGAGCCGCAGGTAGCCGGGCTTGTTGTACGAACCGCTCTGCAGCGCGTTCGGGCCGAGCACCTGACGCAGCGCGGCGTGGACGACGTGTGTGCCGGAGTGCGCCTGGCAGGCCGAGACCCGCCACTCGTGGTCGACCTGGGCGTGCACGTCGAGCCCGGGCTGGAGGACGCCCTCGAGCACCTTCACCCGGTGCACGATCAGGCCCTTGACCGGGCGCTGCACGTCGAGCACCTGCAGCTTGACGCCGTCGCCGACGATCAGGCCCTCGTCGGCGATCTGGCCGCCGGACTCCGCGTAGAACGGGGTCTTCTCGAGCACGACCTCGACGGTGTCACCCTGCTCGGCGGCCGGAGCCACCACGCCGTCGCGCAGCAGGCCGCGCACCTGGGAGTCGGTGGTCAGCTCCTCGTAGCCGGTGAACTCGGTGGCGCCCTTCTCCCGCAGCTCGCGGTAGCCGGAGGTGTCCGCGTGGCCGGCCTTCTTCGCCCGTGCGTCCGCCTTGGCCCGCTCCCGCTGCTCGGTCATCAGCGTCTTGAAGCCGTCGGTGTCCACCTGCAGGCCCTGCTCGGCGGCCATCTCGATGGTCAGATCGATCGGGAAGCCGTAGGTGTCGTGCAGCTGGAAGGCCTGCGCGCCCGCGAGTTGGGCGGCTCCCTCCGACTTCACGTTCTTCACGGCCAGGTCGAAGACGCTCGTGCCGGCGGTCAGCGTCCGGCGGAAGGCGTCCTCCTCGGCGTACGCGACCTGGCTGATCCGGCCGAAGTCGGCCTCCAGCTCGGGGTACGACTTCTTCATCTGCTCAAGGCTGGTCGGCAGCAGCTCCACCAGGCTGGGGTCCTCGTAGCCAAGCAGGCGCATCGAGCGGACCGCCCGGCGCAGCAGGCGGCGCAGTACGTAGCCGCCGCGCTCGTTGCCCGGGGTGACGCCGTCGCCGATCAGCATCAGCGCGCTGCGGACGTGGTCCGCGACCACCCGGAAGCGGACGTCGTCGGCGTGGTCGGCGCCGTACTTGCGGCCGCTCAGCTCCGAGGCCTTCTCGATGACCGGGTAGACCTCGTCGATCTCGTACATGTTGTCGACGCCCTGCAGCAGGTACGCGACCCGTTCGAGGCCGAGGCCGGTGTCGATGTTCTTCTTCGGCAGCTCGCCGAGGATCGGGTAGCCCTCCTTGCCGCCACCCTCACCGCGGATGTTCTGCATGAAGACCAGGTTCCAGAACTCCAGGTAGCGGTCGCCCGCCTCCCAGTCCCGGTCGGCGCCGAACTCGGGGCCGCGGTCGATCAGGATCTCCGAGCACGGGCCGCACGGACCCGGCACGCCCATCGACCAGAAGTTGTCCTTCATCCCGAGCCGGACGATCCGGTCGTCGGGCAGCCCGGCGACCCGCTTCCAGATGTCGATCGCCTCGTCGTCCTCGTAGTACACCGAGGCGTACAGGACCGACTCGTCGAAGCCGTACCCACCTTCGCTCTGCGGCTTGGTGACCAGGTCCCAGGCGTACTGGACGGCCTGCTCCTTGAAGTAGTCGCCGAAGGAGAAGTTGCCGTTCATCTGGAAGAACGTGCCGTGCCGGGTGGTCTTGCCGACCTCCTCGATGTCGAGGGTCCGGACGCACTTCTGCACGCTGGTGGCGCGCGGGTACGGCGGGGTCTGCTGGCCGACGAAGTACGGCACGAACGGCACCATGCCGGCCGGTACGAACAGCAGGTTCGGGTCGCTCGAGGGCAGTGGCGCGCTCGGGACCACGGTGTGCCCACGGTCCTCGAAGTACGTCAGGAACCGCCGGCGAATCTCACTGGTTTCCATGGGTGTTACCGGTAGTCCTCACGCTTCGATGCTGTGTCTGTCTCGGTGGCGGTGTCGATGCCGAGCGCGTCGCGCAACTCGGTCTCCCGCTCCGCCATGCCGGCCCGTACCTCGTCGCCGAAGTGCCGGATCGCGCTGGCCACCTTCTCGGCCGACTGCTGCAGGCTCTCCGGCGCGAGCACCTGGGCCCGCTTCTTCAGCCGGGTCACCGCGTAGACGCCGACGGCGATGCCGACGACCAGCCAGAAGATCCGCCTCATCGCACGTCACCCCGCTTCTTCGCCTTGCGCTCGGCCTTCATCTCGTCCTTCACCCGGCGGGACACGTCGCGGCGCTGGTTCTCGCCCAGCGCCTTGCGGACGCCGTACGTGAACGCGGCCGCCTTCACCAGCGGACCACCCGCGGTCGCCGCGAACAAGGAGGTCAGCGCGGCCGCGTTGGTGGTCACGGTGCTCGCGTTGTCGGTGATCGTGTCGACCTTGGCCAACTGGGCGTTCGTGGTCGCCACCGTGTTGGTCACCTCGCCGAGCAGCGGGACGCTGGAGTCGGAGACGCCCTTGACCATGATCCGGGTCTCGTCGAGCACCTTGCCGAGCTTCAGGATCGGATAGGCCAGCAGGCCCACCAAGATGAGCAGCGCGCAGGCCGCTATCAGCCCCGCGACTTCACCGACGCTCATGGAAACGATCCACCTTCCGTTCGACCGTGCACAGACCCGACCTCGAGACGTCCGGGTACCCGGACCGACCGACCTTATCGCGCACCGGCCCGCCGTCCCGCCCAGGGACACCTTCCCTTTCCTTCACAATGCCGTCAAAAGACGGCGCGGGGTCGTCAGCGGTCCTTGAGGATCTTGCGGATCTTCTCCAGCCGGTCGGCGTACGCCGCTTCGCCGCCGCGGCGGGTGGGCTGGTAGTACTCCGCGTCGTCGACCACATCCGGTGCGTACTGCTGGGCCACCACGCCGCGCGGGTCGTTGTGGGAGTACTGGTAGGACGCGCCGTGGCCGATCTTCTTCGCGCCGGCGTAGTGCGCGTCGCGCAGGTGCGACGGGACCGGACCGACCTTGCCGGCCTTCACATCCGCGATGGCGGCGTCGATCGCCATGATCACCGCGTTCGACTTCGGCGCCAGGGCCAGCGCGACGACCGCCTGGGCGAGGTTGATCCGGGCCTCGGGCATGCCGATCAACTGGACCGCCTCGGCCGCGGCGACGGCGACGCCGAGCGCGGTCGGGTCGCCCATGCCGATGTCCTCGCTGGCCGAGATCACCAGCCGGCGGGCGATGAACCGGGGATCCTCGCCGGCCTCGACCATCCGGGCCAGGTAGTGCATCGCCGCGTCCACGTCGGAGCCCCGGATCGACTTGATCAGCGCCGAGGCGACGTCGTAGTGCTGGTCACCGGCCCGGTCGTAGCGCACGGCGGCGCGGTCGACGGCGGTCTCCAGGGTCTTGAGGTCGATCGTGGTCGCCTGCTTGGCGCGGGCTCCCCCGGCGGCCGCTTCCAGGTAGGTGAGCGCACGCCGGGCATCTCCTCCGGCCATCCGGAGCAGGTGCGCGCGGGCGTCGTCGGCCAACTCGAACTCGTCGCCGAGCCCACGCTCGTCCGTCAAAGCCCGATCCAGCAGTACTGCGATGTCGTCGTCGGTCAGTGATTCGAGCGTGAGCAGCAGTGAGCGGGACAGCAGCGGCGAGATGACCGAGAAGAACGGGTTCTCGGTGGTCGCCGCGACCAGCGTCACCCAGCGGTTCTCCACACCCGGAAGCAGTGCGTCCTGCTGCGCCTTCGTGAAGCGGTGGACCTCGTCGATGAACAACACGGTCTCGACGGTGTTCCCGGGCCGGGCGAGGTCGCGGCGGGCGGAGTCGATCACCTGCCGGACGTCCTTCACCCCCGCGGTCACCGCGGAGAGTTCGACGAACTTCCGGTTGGTCGCGTGCGACACGACGGCCGCGATCGTCGTCTTCCCGGTCCCGGGCGGGCCCCACAACAGCAGGGACATCGGCTGGTCCCCTTCGACCAGCCGCCGCAACGGCGACCCGGGCGCCAGCAGATGCTGCTGCCCGACCAACTCGTCCAGACTCCGCGGCCGCATCCGCACCGCCAACGGCGCCGAACTGTGATCGACGTCGGCCAAACTGCCGCCACCGCGGGCGGGTCCGGGCGTACCAGGGAGATCGAACAAACCTTCGCTCACCCCACGAGCCTCTCACAGCCCGGCAGGCGTCGAACCGTCCCGACGGCCGACGACCGCCGGGCCGTGTTCCGGTGCCGAAGCGACCGCCCCGGGCCCGCGCACGCAGTGACGCGTGAGCGAACCCGGGGCGCCGCCGGCAGGAACGGTCTGAGGCGTGGCGGCCCGGCTGCCGGTCTACTTCCGCAGGTTGAAGGCGCGGATGCTGGCCTGGTTGATGGTGTTGCCTTCCTCGTCCCATGCCTCGACCTTGAGCGTCACGGCACCCTTCGTGGCGCGGAGGTCGGGGTAACGGGTCTTCGCGGTGTAGGAACCGTCCTTGTTGGGCTTGACGGCCACCGGCTGGTAGGTGGCGCCATCGTCGGTACTCGCCCACAACTTCAGTCCGGCGATCGCAGGCATCTTCCGACCGGAAGGGGAATGGTAGGGATTGACGGTGAAGGTGTGGGGACGTCCGGCGCGGACCGAGTTGTCGGCGGCCAGGGTGTCGCCGAGGTCGTAGCTGACGAACACCACCGGCGCCGGCTGACAGCGTTCCGCCGTCCCGTACAGGAACTCGAGGCTGCAGGACGAGCCGGCCAGTCGTTCGGTCCCGACCGGCGTGGTGAAGGTCCACTCGGTGTCGTTCCTGGCGTTCTTGGCGGTCAGCCGGTACTTGCCGGGGTCCTTCGGGAGAGTGAAGTGCGGGAGGACGGTCGTGTCCTGGACCGGGCTGCGCGGGATCTCCTGGCCGTTGCGGTAGAGACGGACGTCGTAGGTCTGCTCGTAGAACGTATCGGCCTTCCAGAAGTCGGCGTTGTACTGGCGTCCCGCGGGACCACCGGAAGCCGGCTCGAACTCCGCCCAGAGAACGTTGCCGCGCACACAGATCATGCACCTGAACACCGCTCCCAGGGCCGGGTCACCCTTGGCCAGCCTCATCACCTTGTCCGGTCCGGTCGCCGCCCCCGGGGTGAACGGAGCCGTCAGCCACGACTGCCGCGTCCGGGTGGGGGTGTCGAACACCTCGAGGAGCCACTGCGGCTGGAGAACGTCCTGCGGCGTCGGCTCGGCGGTCGGAACCGGCATCACCATCATCCCGTGCGAGTGGAGCAGGTCACGGTCGAGCGGACCGACCCAGTCCTGCCGGCGCTGCGCCTTGAGGATCGGCAGCCCCCAGTCCGACACCGAACTCGCCAGCGGCATGGCATCGTCCATCTTCCACGAGTTCCGCCAGTCCGAGTACTGCGCGGGCGCGACCGCGTGGATGTCCATCTCGATCTCGGCCAGGTCGCGGCCGGTGAACTTGTAGTGCAGCGACTGCGGAATCCGGCCCTCCTCGTAGGGCGCCAAGGTGTACGTGTACGGCGACTCCGGGGTGCCCGTGAGCGTGATGGTGACCGGGCCGTCGGCGAGCTGCTCACGCAGGGCGAGCGCCTCGCGAGCCGGCAAGGACACGTTGGGGACGCCGACCGGTTTGGCGGGACCGGTGAACGGCTTCTGGGTGAGGCCGAGCGGAATCGGGCAGCCGGTGCCGGGCAGCGGGAAGTGCACCACCCCAGCGACACCCGCATCACGGAGCAGGGCGATCCGCTCGATCTGGACCCCGCACGCCGGTCCGAACAGACCATCCGACTTCGCTACCTGCAGCAGGACCAGCTTGCCGCGCAGGTCGCGTCCGGCCAGGTCCTCCGGGCGTCCCTCGCCGACGTCGAGGAGCTGCAGGTCCGACCTGCCGGTGAACGGCCGGAAGTCGGGGAAGTAGGCCTCTTGCCCGTGGCCCACCGTGACGCCCATGCCGTGCTGCGGAGCAGCCGGGTGCAGGGTCTGCCCGTGCGGTTTCCGCACACTCATCGCGACCTCGGCCTGGCCGAGCGCGAACCGGCTGTGGAAGCGCAGCTTCCCCTTGGTGACCTGCTTGGTGGGCGTGGCGGCGAGCTTGCCCCAGGCGCCGATCGGCAGGTTCCAGAAAACGGCACCCATGTAGGCGTCACCGTCGGCCGTCGTTCGCTGGTAGGCCATCGTGCTGACAGTGTTGAGCGGGTCGGCCGGTTTCGGGGTGTCGAAGCGGATCACGGACGCCGTCCGTGCGTCCAGGACGATCTCGGTGTCACCGGTGACCGTGACCTCGGGGTCGAGCAAGAGCGCGGCGGTGGCGCGGTCGTCCTCGTCGATCCAGCTGTACAGCTGCGCCACGCTGATCGTGCCGTGCGGGACCCTGGTGACCGTCGTCCCCTCGGCCGTGAGGCGGGTACCGCCGATCAGCCCCTTCTTCCCGGCCACGTCGATCGAGTCCTGGGCGAACGGGCTGCCCGGCTTGCCGTCCCGACCGATGGTACGAACGGTGAGCGTCGCCGTGGGCACGGCTCGAACCGCACCGACCGGAGTACGCAGCTGGACCTGATCCGCGACGGCACTCACTGCGCCGTAGTAGTTGTCGATGCTGTCCAGGGCCGCCGGATCCAGTGTGACCGTGGTCGTCGCACTGCCGGCAGCAGGCACTGTCAGGGTTGTGTCGGCGAGCTTGAGCGCGGCTGCGACAGCGCTGCCGTCCGAGCCGGACAGCGCCGCGGTAAGGGTGAGGGTGACCGGCTGAGGACTGTGGTTGATGTAGGTCAGCTCCCGGTTGAGGCCCTCGCTGTGGTCGTTGACCGTGGTGAAGTCCAGGCTGCCCGTGCTTGCGAAGACCTGCTGAGCATGCGCCCGGCCGAGATCGACGCGGCCCGCGCCCTGTTTGTACGCGCTCAGCACGTCGTCCTTGGCCGTCGACATCAAGGCAGCCTTGAGCTGTGGGCCGTTCCAGTCCGGATGTTGCTGAGCCAGGATCGCCACCGCACCTGCCACGTGCGGCGTAGCCATCGAGGTACCCGAGGCGGCGGTGTAGCTGTCGCCGACCGGACTGCCCATCCCGGTACCCATGGCACGGGCCGCGGCGATACTCACTCCGGGCGCCGCGATGTCGGGCTTCAGCGCACCGTCGTCCATCCGGGGGCCCTGGCTGGAGAAGGTGGCCCAGTTGTCGGCCTTGTCCACCGCCGCCACCGTCAGGGCCGCGTCGGCCGTCCCCGGAGTGGCCACCGTCTCGGTTCCGGAGTCACCGAGGTTGCCTGCGGCGATCACGAACAAGGCGCCGGTGGAGGCGCTGAGCGTGTTGACGGCCTGGCTCATCGGGTCGGTCCCGTCGGTGGGACCACCGCCCAGGCTCATGCTGATCACCTTGGCGCCGCCGGCCGCGGCCCATTCCATCGCCTCGATGATGCCCGAGTCCGCGCCGGTACCGCTGTTGTCCAGCACCTTGCCGACGATCAGCTGAGCACCCGGCGCGACACCCTTGTACTGGCCGCCGGCCGCGGCCCCGGACCCCGCGATGGTGGAGGCCACGTGCGTACCGTGCCCATGGCCGTCCCGGATGTCCTCACCCGGGATGAACGACTTTCCGGCCACGACCTTGCCGGCCAGGTCGGGGTGGCCGGCGTCGATGCCGGTGTCCAGGACGGCGACCTTCACCCCGGCGCCGTCATGCCCGCCGGCCCAGGCCGCGGGCGCGCCGATCATCGGTACGCTCACGTCCAGAACCGCCTTGGCCTTGCGGTCCAGCCAGACCTTCGCGAGTCCGCCACGCAGCGTTCCCGGCACGGTGTCCAGTCCCGCCACACCTCCTGCCGCGGAGGCTTCGGGAACGGCTCGCACCGCGCTCCAGAACGCGCCGGCCTCGGCCTTGGTGACCTTGACGGCCGAGGCGTTGATGCTCTCCAGCGTGTGCTCCGGCGTGCTGGCCGGGATCTTCTCGGCTGCCGAGGCGACGGCGGCCGCGCTGCGCTGCCGCGGGTACTGCACGATGACCGGCAACTGCTTGGACTTGTCATCGGTGTAGCCGTTCTCGGCCAGGTAGGTGACGTTGAACAGCTCCCGGTCCAGTCGACCGGCCAGGATGGCCGGTGCCGCGTCGCTCGGAGTCACGTACACCCCGTTCGGCGTGGCCATCGTCGACAGGTGTGCCCTGCTCCCGTCAGGGCGGACGGTCGCCTGCGGGGTCACCGAGTACCTGCCGCCTCCGGCCTCCTTCAACTGGACGGTGTCACCGGTGACCAGGGTGATCGTGGGGGAACCCGCGCCCAGTCCGTTCAGCGCGATCGGGGCGGTGACCGGCCCCTCCGCCGGGGCGGGAGGCGCGGGGTCCGACTTTCCCACCGCCGGCGACGACGGCGCGACCAGGACGGCCAGGACCATCGACGAGGCGGCCAGGAGCGATCCTCTGCGCCTCAGCCGGGCTCGGACTCGCTCGGGTGGGTTGGCGTTGCTTCCCGGCGACTGCCGGGGCGGGGAGCTGTGGTCGGACATGGCGGATCTGCCCTTCGGATTCGGGAGACAGGCGGGAGGAACTGCTCAGACCGGTTCGAAACCCTGAGGAGGATCGTCCGGCGGTTCGGCGCCGGTCGCGGGCGGCTTGGGGTCCGGCGACACCGGAGCGTCCTGCTCCTCGGTGTCGCCTGAAGCGGGGCCCGCTGCCAGGTCGCGGCCACCCGTGGTACTGGATTCGGACATGCCGAAAGGGTCGCCTGCGCGGCCACGGCGGGACTATGGGGCACATCCCCCATTCGAGGTCGGGCGCTACAGCTCTTCCCGGTGGGGGCTCAAGTGGCTGCCCAGGGCAGAGCGAGACCGGAGCCCCAGCTTGCGGAGTACGGCGCTGACGTGCTTCTCCACCGTTTTGGCGGACAAGAACAGCTCGCGGCCGATCTCGCGGTTGGTGAGGCCTGCCGCCGCCAACTCGGCGACCTCCAGTTCGCGCGGGGACAGGGCGGAACCGTAGCCGTGCGGGCCACCCGGGTACCGGCCCTTGACCGTCACGCCGTGCCGGCGGGCGACCTGCGCGGCCCGATCCAGATCCCATCGGGCCCCCATCTCCTGGAACGCGGCGAGGGCTGCCCGCAGCGCTTCGCCGGCCGACGGGTCCCCGGCGGCGAAGAGGCGATAGGCCGCCTGTTCACGGACCTGAGCGGCCTCGTACGGAGCTTCCAGCCGGTCGTAGCCGGCCGCGGCCGCCAGAAACCGCGTGGCAGCGTCCAGGGGATCAGCCGCAAGCTGACCTCGTGCATGTGGCATCACGGCCGCGGCGAATGGGGCGTCCAGTCCGGTCAGCGTGGCCGACAATCCGGCCAGGAACTCAGTCGCCTCGCCCTGTCTCCCGACCGCGATCATCGCCTCGATCCAGGCGGGGACCATGCGCACCGCCACCGGCCACAGCCCCTTCACCTCCCACAAGTCCACCGCATCGCGTACTGCGGCCAGCGCCGCCTGCGCCTCGCCCTGCGCGGTGGACAGCCGCAGTAGTCCGGTCACGGAGATCGGAAGCAGTTCGTAGCCGCCCAGCATCAGGGTGCGATTCGCGACGTCGGGCAGGTCTCGCCGGGCAGCGTCCAGGTCGCCGTGCACCAGCGCCAGACAGGCGGCGACCGTCTCCGCGATGGTCCGGTCGAACGGGCGCCCGTCGTACTCCTCCAGGAGCGTCGCGACCTCCTGACCCAGGCCGGCCCATCGGCCCCGGCCGAAGGCCAGCAGCAGCCCGACCAGTCGGCATCTGGCCAGCGGTTCACCCGACCAGTCGTCTCCGGCGGCGGCCTGGGAGGCCTCGCTCAGCAACTGGTCGGCGAGCCGGTAATGCCCGGCGCAGAAGGCGTTCTCCGCGATGGACCGGTAGGCGCTGACCTCCTGGCGATGCCGGGGACGACCGCCCGTACGCCGCCGGATGTCCTCGGTGAGCCCGCTCCAGCGCGGATCACCGATCGCACTTTGTGACATCGCGACCTTGCCCAGAACGAAGACCTCCTCAACGGGATCACCGATCGCCGGGACGGCCTCCAACGCGCGGTCCAGCCACTGCGTGTGCTCGGCGACGGGCACCGCGGGATCCATCGGCCGGCCGAGCGCCGCCATCACCCAGGCCGCCAGGTCGGGCCGGTCACCCAGGTCGTCGACCGCCGCGGCGAAGGCTCGTCGCTGGATGCTCGGATCGTCGCCGTGTCGCTCCTGCAGGACGCCGACCAGGAAATGCAACTCTCCACGCAGCGTTCCCGGCTGCGCGGAGGACAACGCCTGCGTGATCACATCGATCACTGCCGGCGGGCGCAGTACCTGGCACGCCGCCCAGCCGAGCTGGGCCGCGAGCCGTCCGCGGCGGTCAGGCTCCAGCGGAGCGTTTCGCAGCACGTCCTCCAGGTTCCGGACCGCCTCCGCGTCATCGCCCAGTGCCGATGCCTGCTCAGCGGCCCGAACCGCGACATCCACCCACTCGTGCAGGTGACCTGCCTGACGCAGATGATGCGCCCGCTGACCCAGTGGCTCCGGTTCCACTGCCTGCACCGCACTTGCGGCCCGGGCATGCAGCTCCTGTCGGCGACCCAACTGGATCCCGCTGTAGACCGCCTGTGCCGCCAGGACGTGTCTGAAGGCGACCTCACCTTCTCGCTCCGCCAGCAGGCCGGAGATCAGCAGCTCGTCCAGGCCGGTGACCAGTTGGTCTCGCGGCAGGCGAGCCACGCTCATCAGTACCGGCACCGGCACGGGCACCTGGAGAACCGCCGCCGCCTCCGCGACCCCCTGTGCCGCGGCAGGCAGCCGGCCGACCCGTTCACGGACGGAGTCACGCACTCCCGGTGGGACATCGAGCTCGTCCAGCGATTTCCGCGCCCAGCGGCCGCTCCGCAAGCGGATCAAGGCTCCCCGCTCCCGCAACAGGGCGAGTAGTTCCTGCACCGCCAGCGGCAGCCCGGAGGAGAGCTCGTACAGGTGGTTGCCGAACTCGGTGGTGACACCGTCCTCATCCAGGATCGATGCCGCCATCGCGCGGGTCTGCTCAGCGTCCAGGGCATCGAGCACGAGGTGATCGTGAAAGACGTGATGCGCCGGCCGCCTCGTCGTGTCCCGCACCCCGGCGTCTGCCTCCTCGCCCCGGTAGGTCAGTACCACCGACACCGAGACCGGCAGTACGGACTGCAGGTACGCCAGGAACTCCACCGTCTGCTCGTCGGCCCAGTGCAGGTCCTCGATCACCAGTACCGGCCCCAGTAGGCCGAGCACCTCGGCCAGGCCACGGAACACCCGGTGGCGTTCGGCCGCTCGATCGTCGAGCGGCTCCAGCGCTGGTGGCAGCACCTGTGCGAGCTCTGGCAGCAGACCCCGCAGCGCGCCGGCGACCGGGGACAGACCGGTCGCGGCCAGATGCTCACTCGTACCGCGGAGGGCCTCCACGATCGGCCCCAACGGAAACGGCTCCCGGATCCGGCGGCACGCACCCGTCAGCACCAGCCGGTCCGCCTGCCGCGCTCGGGCGGACATCTCCGCGACCAGCCGGGTCTTCCCGATCCCGGCCTCGCCCTCCACCACCACCACTGCGGGTGGACCGCTCACCGCCGCGACCAGCCGTCGCAGCTGATCCGCTCGTCCCACCAATGCGGACGCGGTCCGCCCGGCGGCCCTGGTGTCGTCCACCGTCATCGGTCGCACCTCCCGGACCCTCACACCAGGAAGCCGAGAGCTGCCGTGGTTTGCCAGGCATTCAAACAGATGACCCCGGCGAATGCGCCTCAACCCAAGCGGCCGGCCGGGCACCGCCGGCTACCGGATTGTGGGTCGGCAGGCCCGGACCGAGATCACTCACCAACCTGCCGTTTCCACCCGGTAGCGCGCTCAGCCGCAGGCGACCAGCCGAGCTTGGTGAGTGGTGGCGGTCCGGGGCAAACGCACGCCGAACATCGCGAACTCCGCCTGTAGGACTAGGGCTTGTCGTTCGGCTTGCCGTCCAACTTGTCGTCGCCGGTTGCGTCCCGGAGTTCCTCGGGGAGGTCTTCGTCGAGGTCGCGGAGTTCCTCCGGGAGTTCGTCGTCGAGGTCGCGGAGTTCTTCGGGGAGGTCTTCGAACTCCTCCGCCGGGATCTCCTCGGCCTGGGCGGCCGACTGGGGCTTGATGGCGTTGCGGAGGCGGCCGAGGATCCGGTCGGCCTCGGTGCCGAAGGGGTTGTCGTTGACCAGGTAGGTCCAGGTCGCCGTGGGGCGCGGAACACCCGAGGCAGCCTCGTCGAGGCCGTCGGCGGTGATCTCGGCTTCCTTGAAGGACTCCGCCGCCGCGGTCCACGCGTCCGCGATCAACGTGTCGAACGACGCGATCGCCGACTTGTTGAACTCGTCGATCGGCTTCAGGTGCACGATGCCGCCGGCCAGCGAGCGCAGGTGGATGCCCTCCCGCAGATCGGCCAGGTACGCCAGGTGGTCCGTCCACTTCCGGTCCAGATGGTGCAGCGCGATCTTCCGCGCCGCCTCCTTCACGGTGTCCTCGCCGAGCTCCTCGACCAGTTCGTCGTAGCGCTCCTTGGAGCGTTCGGCGAGCTCCTCGGCGGCCAGGTCCTCGGTCAGCACCTTCTCCCGGGTGTCGAGCAGGATCGCCCGCTGCTGCCCGGTCAGCCGGTGGTACGACCACGTCGTACGGTGCAACTCGGCGTTGGCGCCGTCGGCAACCCGCTGGGAGTGCTCCAGCATCCCGATCGCCTTGCGGTCGGTCAGCCGGCCGTTCTCGTCCGGCGAAGGCCGCAGACCCGACGTCACGGAGTACCGGGTGACGAGTTCGTCCTCGAGGCTGGCGAAGAACAGCGAGCCGCCCGGGTCGCCCTGACGTCCGGCGCGACCGCGCAACTGGTCATCGAGCCGCCGCGACGCGTGCAGACCCGTCCCGATCACGTACAGACCGTCCAGCTCGACGGCCCGGTCCTTGTCGTGGGACTCGTCCCGGCCACCCAGCCGGATGTCCGTACCGCGACCGGCCATCTGCGTCGACACGGTCACCGTCCCCGGCACACCCGCCTCCGCGATGATCGCCGCTTCCTCAGCGTCGTTCTTCGCGTTCAGTACGACGTGCGGCACGTCCGCGGCCTCGAGCAGATCGCTGAGCTTCTCCGACTCCTCCACGCTGTGCGTGCCGATCAGGATCGGGCGGCCGGTCTCGTGTACCTCGGCGATGTGCTCGACCAGCGCCGCGTTCTTCTGCTCGATGGTCAGGTAGAGCCGGTCGGGCTCGTCCACCCGGACGTTCGGCTTGTTCGGCGGGACGACTGCCACCTCGACCTGGTAGAACTCCTCGAGCTGCTCGCCGACCACGACCGCCGTACCGGTCATGCCGCACAGCGTCGGGTAGCTGCTGACCAGCGCCTGCACGGTGATGCTGTCGAGCACCTCACCGGAGTCGCTGACCGGGACGGCCTCCTTCGCCTCGACCGCGGCCTGCAGACCGTCGGGCCAGCGCTGCAGCTTGGCGATCCGGCCGCGGTTGTTGTTGATCAGGCTGACCTTGCCGTCGCGGACCAGGTAGTCGACGTCCTTGCGCAGCAGCACCTCGGCGTGCAGCGCGACGTTGATCTGGGTCAGCCGGTCGAGGTTCTCGTCCTCGTACAGGTTGATGCCGCCGAGGTGCTCCTCGACCTTGTCCGTGCCCTTGTCGCTCAGCGCGACCGTGCGGCCGTCGCCGTCGATCTCGTAGTCGGTCCCGGCGCGCAGCGTGCGGACCAGGGCGACCACGTCGTCGTCGAGCTCCTCGGTCCGGGTCGCGCCGGCGAGCACCAGCGGCACCCGGGCCTCGTCGATCAGCACCGAGTCGGCCTCGTCGACCAGGGCGACGTCCGGCTTCACGGTGACCCGGTCGGCGACATCGTCGACCAGCCGGTCACGCAGTACGTCGAAGCCGAGCTCGCTGACCGGCGCGTAGCAGACGTCCGCCTGGTACGCCGCGCGGCGCTCCTCCGGTGTGGAGGCCTGGCCGATGTGGCTGACGGTGACTCCGAGCAGTTGGTAGACCGGGCCCATCCACTCCGCGTCACGGCGAGCAAGGTAGTCGTTCACGGCCATCACCTGGACGCGCCGGCCGCCGATCGCGTAGCCGGCGGCGGCGAACGCCCCGGCCAGCGTCTTGCCCTCACCGGTCGCCATCTCGACGATCCGGCCGCGCAGCAGCGCCAGCGCGCCGACGATCTGGCCGTCGAAGGCCCGCTCGCCGATCGCCCGCTTGCCGGCCTCGCGGGCCAGCGCGAGGAACTCGATCAGGTCGTCCTCTTCGAGCCCGCCGGTCGTGCGCATCTCGGTGACGACCTCGGTGAGCTCGTCGTCGGTGAGTTCCTGCAGCGAGTCCTCCGCCTCGCCGACCGCGGCGGTCAGCTTCTCGTACGGGCCGAGGTCGATCGAGCCGGGGCGCTGCAGGAGCCGGCGGAAGCGCGAGGTCAGTTTCATGGCCATGATCTCCGCAACGTACAGCCTCAGGCGGTCGTTCCGCTCCCCGACCCCGGTGTGTCAGACAGTGAACTCGTACGGCGTGGTGGTGGTGACCGCGTGCAGGCCGACCTTCTGCAGGATCGGGCGGGAGTCCTCCGACGCGTCGACCCGGAGGAACTCGTAGCCGCGCTCCTTCGCCATCCTCGCCCGGTGCGCCAGGATCGCGCTGTACAGGCCCTGCCGGCGCCACTCGGGCAGCGTGCCCCCACCCCACAGGCTCGCGAACCCCGTCCCCGGGTGGAACCGGATCCACGCCGCCGTGAGCGCCGGCCCGTCCGGTCCCTGCAGCGCGTCCTCGATCAGCGTCACCACCAGCCGGTCCGGGAACATCCGCGACTCGGCCGCCAGTCGCTCCTCGATCCGCTCCAGCCCGTTGTTCCACAGCGAGTTCATCAGCACGGCGATCCGGTGGAAGTCGGCCGGCTCCTCCACGTCCCGCAGCCGCACCTTCGACGGCAGCGCACCCGGCCGGGCCAGGATCGCGTCCACCTCGCCGAGGATCAGCGTCTCCGGGTCCTGCGCGACGAACCCGGCCCGGGTCAGCCGCTCGCCCAGATCCGCCGGCTCGTCGTACGCGTAGGTCTTCCACTCGAACGACAGCCCGCGGTCGCGGAAGAACTCGACCTGCCGGGCGATCACCGCGTCCGGGTCGTCGCCCAGCCCGCGCGGCGCCTCGACGAATCCGCCGCCGCCCTCGCCGTCGAGGTACGACCGGTGGACCGGTCCGTCCAGTTCCTGCTTCCAGCCGGGAATGGTGTCGGAGTCCGGCAGCCGGATCCGGCGGTGGAACACCTCGAGCAGCTCTTCAGGAGTCATCACGCGCCATCTTCTCCCCTGGGCTGTCAACCGTCACCTCCTTTAGCGCGTGTAACCAGTGGGCACCAGAAAGTAACGGAAGGGAGAACGACCATGACCAGGTTCAGCACCGTTCGACACCCCGTCCGCATCACGCTCGCCGTGCTGGCGATCGCTGCCCTCCCTGCCGGAGCCGCGGTGGCACTGCCGTCGGACGGCAGTTCTCCGCAGGTCAGCCCGGCCGCCGCCGAGCGCAGTACCGGCTGCGCGGCCGGCTGGGGCTCGTTGCCTGAGGCAAGCAAGACACCGGGCCGGGCCGCCGTGCAGAACGTCCGCACCGGCCGGCACGCCTGCTTCGACCGTCTGGTCGTCGACCTCGGCGGCAGATCCACCGGCTACCAGGTCGCCTATGTCCCCGTCGTCATCCAGGACGGGTCCGGCGCCGAGGTCCCGACCCGCGGCAACGCCGTACTGCGTATCGCCGTCGAGGCCCCCGCGTACGACGCCGCCGGCCGTCCCACGTATCGCCTGAAGAACCAGCGGGAACTCTCGAACGTCACCGGCTACGACACCTTCCGCCAAGTGGCCTGGGGCGGCAGCTTCGAAGGCCGGACGGCTCTGGCGCTCGGCGTCCGGGCCCGGCTGCCGTTCCAGACCCAGGTGATCGCCGGACCGGGCAGTTCCACCCGACTGGTGGTCGACGTGGCGCACCACTGGTGACAGCGGCGCGTGTCCGCTCGGGCACCTGAAATTACCGGCACCTCATGTCAACTCGAAACCCCCTGAGGGACGTCCAACAGTTGTCCTTGAAGGGGGGACAAAATGACCATCATCCGTACCATCCGCAAGCCGATCCGTACCGCGTTCGCCGCCTTGGCCATCGCCGCCGTTCCCGCGGCCGCGATCGCCGTTCCGGCACTCGCCGAAGGAACCAAGACGGCCTCCAGCGCCGCCACCGCATGCCCCACCGGTTGGGGCTCGCTGCCCGAAGCGAACAGCCGCTACGGCACCGCACCACTCGTCGACGTCCGCACCGGCCGGCACACCTGCTTCGACCGCCTTGTCTTCGACATCGCGGGCAAGGCACCCGGGTACTCCGCCCGCTACGTGACCAACGTGTACCAAGACGGTTCCGGCCAACTCGTCCCACTGCGAGGCGGCGCGAAACTGGAACTCGTCCTCCGCGCACCGGCCTACAACGACGCGGGCCGTTCGACCTACACCCCGGCGAACCGGCGTGAACTGACCAATGTCACCGGGTACACCACCTTCCGGCAGGTCGCCTACGCCGGAAGCTTCGAAGGCCAGACCACGGTCGGGCTCGGAGTTCGCGCCCGGTTGCCGTTCCGGGTCTTCACGCTCGCCGGTCCGGGGACGCACAGCCGGGTCGTGGTGGACGTCGCCCATTCCTGGTGACGCCGACCTGACCGAGGGGGGTTGCGACACGAACATCAGCCGTGTTCGAATGAACAGGTGAACAGTGAGGAACGGCTGAGGTTCGTTGTCGAGGAACTGGCCCGGACGGGCCGGGTCGGTGTAGCCGAACTGGCCCAGGACACCGGTACGTCGGAGATGACGATCCGGCGAGACCTGGACCTGCTGCAGAGCCAGGGCCTGGTCCGCCGAGTTCGCGGCGGCGCCGTCGGCGTCGCACTGCGCGGCGAGGTGATCCCGTTCACGCTGCGCGACAAGCAAGGCAAAGAGGTCAAGCGCCGGCTCGGCGTGGCCGTCGCCGAACTGATCAGCGACGGCGAGGCGGTTGCCCTCGACAACGGCACCACCTGTCTCGCGGTCGCCCGCGAACTGGCCGGCCGGGCGATCACGGTGATGCCGCTCTCGCTGCACTCGGCCGTGGTGCTGGGCGAGTCGGCCCGGACCAAGCTGATCATGCCCGGTGGCGAAGTCAGCTCCCCCGAACTCGCGTCGTACGGCGCGGCCGCGGAGGCCGGAGTACGGGGAATTCACTTCGACACGGCGGTTATCAGCAGTTGTGCCGCGTTGCCGGCGCACGGGCTGACCACGAACACGCTCGCGGACGCGGCGATGAAGCGGGCGTTGATCGAGTCGTCCGCGCGGGTCGTGCTGGCGATCGAGTCGGCCAAGCTCGACCGAACCGCGATGGTGACGGTCACCGGCCTGGAATCGGTCGACATCCTCGTCACCGACGCCGACGCCGACCCCGAGGCTCTCGAGTCCTACCGCGCCGCCGACGTGGAAATCCGGTTCGCGTGAGGCCCCGGACGGGCTCCGCACCGGCGACCGGCGCCACCGGCGCGCGCCGCGCGATCGGGGTGGCGGCATGACGACGACGGCTTCCAATTTGATGTCGACGCGCACGGCGGCGGTTGCTGTCGGGTTGCTGTTCGCCACCAACGGCGCGCTGATCGGTGGCGTCGGCGGCACGTTGCCCGCGTTGCGGGAGCGGCTGGACGTGAGCGCCTCCGGCCTTTCGTTGTTGCTGTTCTGCCTCGCCGCGTCGGCGGTGGTCTCGATGCAGATCGGCGGCCGGCTGGCCGACCGGATCGGCGCCCGGCCGGTCGCGCTCGTCACGCTGACCGTGCTGACGCTCGGTGTCGGCCTGCTCGCCGTCACCTCCTCGTTGCCCTGGGCAATCGTCGCGATGGTGCTGGCCGGCCTCGGCAACGGCGCGATGGACGTGGCGATGAACTCGCTCGGTGTCGAGATCGAGCAGTCGAGACCGAAGCCGATCATGAGCCGCTTCCACGCCTTCTGGAGCGTCGGCAACCTGACCGCGGCCGGCACCATCGTACTGATCGCCCGGCTGTTCGACCGCACCGGCGGCTCGAACGTCGGCCCGTCCCTCGGCACCCTCTGCCTGGCCGGCCTCGCCTCGATCGCCGTCTGCGTCCGGATCGTCCCGACCGGCCGCAGGATCGAGCACAAGACCGACGGCGTCCGTACCGCGATCCCGCGGCTGGCCTGGGCTCTCGGCCTGATGGCCTTCTGCTTCGGCCTCGCCGAGGGGACGGCCGTCGACTGGTCCTCGGTGCACGTCACCGACGTCGCCAGGATCGACCCGTCCACCGGCGCTCTCGGCCTGGTCGCCGTCAGCGGATTCATGGTGATCATCCGCTTGCTCGGCGACCAGGCGGTGGCGAAGGTCGGCCGTCGCGCGGTGGTCCGCGTCGGCGGCGTCACCGCGATCGCGGGCTACCTGGTCACGGTCCTCACCGATCCCCTGCCGCTGTTGCTGATCGGCTGGGCCCTGGTCGGACTCGGCGTCGGCCTGGTGGCTCCCCAGGTCTACGCCGTCGCGGGCCACGTCGGCGGTGGCCGCATGCTCGCCATCGTGGTGACCTTCGGCTACTCCGCCTTCCTGGTCGGCCCGGCGATCATCGGCCAACTGGTCGAACACTTCGGCGTCCAGAACGCGATGATCCTCCCGCTGGTCCTGTCCGGCTGCCTGGTCGCCGTCTCGGCCGTCCTGCCCCGCGATGACCAAGTCCAGCAGGCGAATCCGTAGCCCCCTCCGCATCCGACCAGTGTCTGAGCCGGAAGTTTCGTGCACAGCTCCGGCGCCCAGGCACGCACCTGGACACCGGCGCTGAAGCACGGAGGAAACTAGAGCACTCGGTTCAGCAGGTCGAAGAAGGTGTTGCCTAGCAGGAGTTCGTACGGCGCGGTCAAAAGCTTGGCGAGGTCGGCGACGTCGGACGGCGTCCAGGACCAGGCGTTGATGGCGCCGGCGATGAACAGTGGGGACTTGCCGTCCCACTCAGCAATGTGAGCGTCCAGAGCGGCCTTGTACTCCGCGGCCTTGCCGGGCGGGGAGAAGTTCCCGATCACCGGGAGGCCGCCGCGGCGTACCAGGAGGTCGCCGCCTTCCCAGGACTGGATGATCCCTCGCAGCGGCGTGTGGTCGGCGTACGAGCGGCCGATCTCCTCCGAGAACGGGACCCACCTGTCGTCCACCCGGTGGTTGTAGGCATAGACCAGGTCCATGCCAGTGCTGCGCATGTACCGCCCCGACAGCTTCATGTACTCGTCTACCTGGTCGGCAGGCCAGGCTCCCGGGTACGTGTAGCCGGCTCCGGACGGGCCGCAGACCAGCAGGTCGTTCTTCGTGGCCGTGCGCTGGTAGTGGCTCAACAGGCTGGGCCCGATGTCCGCGAGCAGAGGGCTGACGGTCCAGTTGACCGGAGCCTCACCGCGCCGCGGGTCGTCCCACAGGTCGCGCATGTGCCGCTGGCAGTACTGCACGTTGTCGCCTTCGCCGAAGGTCAACGTCAGGTAGACCTTGTTCTTCGGCTGGATCGGCGTGAACTTGCGGACCTTGTCGGAAATCGGCGCGGAGACCCCGGAGAGCACGGTGCCGTTCATGTAGAAGTCCGCCGGCAGTACTTCGGAACCGCCCTGCGCGGCCAGGTCGACGCCACTCCACTCCCCCGCGACGTCGTTCGAGAACCACCCGGCGTACGGCGTCGTCGGTCCGACCTTGGCGAAGTGCTCCTTCAGCAACTCACCCGTCGGGCCGTTCGGCGGGAGCCAGCTGACGAGCGCCTTGGTGGCGACCACGTAGTCCCGGAAGTACGGGAACGGTTCGACCCGGGTGGGCGCGGTGTCGGTGGCCGTGACGAGGTACTGGTTCCACATCTCCACCGTGACCGTCAGCGAGGTGGTCCCGGCCGGTGGCGTGAACTTGTAGATGAAGTAGCCACCGCCGTCGCTGAAGCGGTTCCCCTCGCCACCGATCGACGAGTTCAGCCCGTCGAAGAGGTACGGCGTCTCGGCGTCCGTGCCGGGCTTGAAGTTGGCGATCTCCACACCGTCGGCCTTCGCCGACACCGACAAGACCGAGGGACCCCAGCCGTCGTCGCCGAAGGAGTCCTGGAAGCGGACGTACACCGCTTCCTGACCGAGCGCCGGCGAGACGTCGAGCGTGTACATCCCGCGGTTGGACGAGTCGCGGATCTGCCGGGTCTCGCGGGCGATCTCCTTCCAGGTCAGCCCTTCGGCCTGGACCACCATCGTCGGCGGCAACCCGGCGAGCAGTTGGTGCGTGCAGCGGGGGAACAGGTTCTCCAACTGCCAGCGGTACGTCTTCACCCGGTCGTCGTCGAACTTGCCGCGCAGGTCCTGGACGATCCGCAACCCGTGCGCCTTCGCCTGCGCGGCATCGGCGACCACTGCGTTCTCCAGGCCCGCAAGGGTCGTCGCCACGTTGAGGGAGTCCGGCACGTCCGGGTCGTGGATGATCGCGCCCCGGATGCGATGCCGGTACTTCGCGACCAGCGCGAGCGGGTCCGCGTACCGGGTGGTCGGCAGCCGGGTGTCCCGGAGCCAGCGCGCGTCGACGCCGTCGGAGCCACCCTCGGCGAACAGGAAGTACAACTCGGGACTGCTGCGATTGACGACACCCTGCAAGGTGGTGAGCAGGGTCTGGTCGCCACCGCTGAGCTTGCTCACATCTCCGTAGTGCAAGTGTTGCGGTCTTCCGAAGGCCGGTAGCAGCCGGCCCGCGGACCCGGCCGGCGCAGTACCGGCTTGTGGACCGCTTCCGGTGGCAGCCGCGGGCAGGCCCTGGAAGATCCCCAGGCCGCCTGCCGTGAGCGCGCCGCTGCCCGCCAGGAACGTTCGTCTCGATACCATCGTGACCACTCCCCTGTCGTTGACATCGCTGTCAAATCACGGGGAGATTAACCAGCATCACGGCGCGTGTCGATAGCTCGGACAACGTTGTCCGCAAATTGCTTGGAATCGTTTCCGTTCACGACCTCTCAGGACCGCGCCGCGCTACCACGCGTCGTGCAGCACCCGGGTGGCCTCGGCAACGCTGAGGCCGGCCCGGCGGGCGGCCCGGGCGAAGACCGTCGCCGCCGCTCGGGTCTCCTCGTCGTCCACCTGACTGCGAGCCGCCAGGACGAAGGTCCCGTTCCGCCCGCGCGTCTCGACCAACCGGTCCGCTTCGAGTTCCTTGTACGCCCGGGCCACGGTGTTCACCGCCAGCCCGACGTCGCCGGCCACCTGCCGCACGGTCGGCAGCCGCGTCCCCTGGGCGAGTTCACCGCTCCGGATCAACTGCTCGATCTGCTGCTTCACCTGCTCGTACGGCGGCCGGGAGTCGGCCGGATCCACCGAAATGCTCATCTCCACCACGACTGGCTCCCCTCGATTCTTTGTCTCAATTGTATTGACACAAAGAGTCGAGGAGGACGGTCAGTCGAAATCCGCCGCGCTGTAGGGCTTCTGCTCGACCAGGACCAGCCAGTTGCCGGAGTTGTCGCGCAGCACCGCCTCGACGCCGTACGGGCGGTCGGAGGGTTGCTGGATGTACTCGACGCCCTTGGCGACCAGTTCGTCGAAGGTCTTGCGGCAGTTGTCGGTCCGCAGGCCAACGCCGTGCATCATCCCCTTCGCCATGATCCGGCGGATCGACGCGGCCGACTCCTCGTCCATCGGCGGCCCGGGAATCATCAGCGCGAGCTCCAACTCCGGGTGGTCGGCCTGGTGGACGGTGCACCAGCGGAACTCCGGGCTCAGGGTGATGTCGTTCTTGAGCACGAAGCCCAGCGTGTCGGTGTAGAAAGCCTTGGCCTCGTCGATGTCGTTCACGTAGACGGTGACCAGGTGGACGTTCGTGATCATGGTTGCTCCTCCTCATCGCTGCTGTCGGTTCGACCGTAGGCGGAGCCGGACCCTGGATGCTTCTCCGGAATTGCTGAGTTCAGTCCGAGCATGAAGACGAAGCAGCCGGGGATCCTCGCGCCGGCCTGGGTCCGCTGGTACTCCGACGGGCTCATCCCGACCAGTTCGGTGAACCGCTGCGAGAACGACCCGAGACTGCTGTAGCCGACCAGCCCGCAGACCTCGGTGACGGTCAGGTTGGTCGCGCGCAGCAGATCGGTGGCCCGCTCGATCCGCCGGCGGGTCACGTACTGCATCGGCGTCTCGCCGTACTCAGCGGCGAAACACCGCAGGAAGTGGTACTTCGAGACGCCCGCCGCCGCGGCCAGCCCGGTCAGGTCGAGCGGCTCCGCGTAGTGGCGATCGGCGACGTCCCGGGCGCGGCGCAGGTGCGGCAGCAGCTCGACCGGGACCTGGATCGTCGTCACCTTTCGACTTTCCCACATCCCACCGACCACCGGGGACGAGGCATTTTGTATACGGCGGGCCGACCTGCCAGATCCTTCGGCGGGCGTTCGGCGGGCGTTCGGCGGGTCCGAGACGTCAGGCGGGTCCGAGACGTCAGGCGGGTTCGAGCCGCGGGCGCAGCGAGTTGCGGACGCTGAGGACATGGTGCCGGGCGGCGGCCTCGGCCAGGTCCGCGTCGCCGGCCTCGATCGCCGCGATCAGGCCGTGGTGCTCCGACCAGGCCGACGGCGTCTGCAACTGCGAGTTCTGCCGCAGCAGCCACTGACCGCGCTTCACCATCGGGATGGCGATCGCGATCAGGTAGTCGTTGCGGCTCATCTCGAAGATCAGCGAGTGCAGTTCGGTGTGCAGCGTCGCGAGCGTGTCTCGATCCTGCTCAGGGCCGGAATCGTTGACCAGGCCGAGAATCGCCCAGGCGCGGGCGAGCAGTTCGGTGTTGGGCTCCTCGGCGGAGGCCGCGGCTGCCAGCCGGGCGCCGAGCGGTTCCAGCGCGAGCCGGACGTGGAAGAGGTCATCGGCCTGCCGCACCGACAGCTTGGCCACGAACGCGCCTCGGCGGGACACGACGTCGAGGAATCCCTCGGCCTCGAGCACCCGCATCGCCTCGCGGATCGGGTTCCGGGAGACGCCCAGTTGCTGCGCCAGCCGGTCCTCCACCAGCCGCTCCCCCGGCGGCAATGAGCCGTCCAGGATCAGCCGCCTCAGCTCCGCCGCGACGACGTCGCGCAGCGGCAGATGGCTGTCCCCCACGAGGACCGAGTTCGAGGTCACCCGGTTCATCGTATACGAGCGGCCTCCACCCGCAGAGCGGTTCGAACTTTCGGTCTGGGGCGAAGGTCTGGACTCTCGAGCGGCTGCTGGCGAGGGTCTGAAGCATGGTGAACGAACAGCGAGTCGGCCAGGGCGGCACCGGACCGGGCGTAATCAGCCCGGACGGCAGCCCGATCGAGCTGTACCTGCAGGCGGAGGCCCGGGGCGAGGACCAGCTGATCAACGCCGCGATCGCGCCTCGCAGCAGCATTCTCGAGCTTGGGTGCGGCACTGGGCGGATCACCCGGCCCCTGGTCGCTCTCGGCCACCAGGTCCTGGCCGTCGACGAATCCGCCGACATGGTCGCGCAGATCACCGAGACGGAGACTCTCTGCTCAACGATCGAGGACCTCCGGCTGGACCGCCGGTTCGACCTGGTGCTGATGATGTCGTACCTGATCAACGTGCCGGACGACGAAGCCCGTCAGCGGCTGCTCGACACCTGCGCGTGGCACGTGAAGCCCGATGGCCTCGTGCTCCTGCAGCAGCACGACCGGCAGTCGTTCGCGCAGCCCGTAGTACGGGAGAGGGAGCACCGGCGGCTGGAGGTCTCCGACGTCGAGCAACTGCCCGGGGACCGGCAGGCCGCGACCATGACCCACACGGTCGGCGACCAGAGCTGGTCTCAGCGCATCCTGGTCCAGAACCTCAGCGAAGCCCAGCTCGTCGGCGCCCTGCGCGCCTCCGGACTCGAGCTGATGGACTATCTGACCCCTGATCGGGGCTGGATCCGGGCCCGCCCTGCCTGACGCTCGGCAACCCGGCGGGGACCTACGGACCCTGTTAAGTATGACCATGACCTCGAGGCGGCCGGACAAGCCGCCTCCTGCCGTGCCACCGGATCCCTCCGACCACGATCTGTGGGACGCCTTGCGCCGCTGTGAACCGGCGGCACTCGGCGAGCTGTTCAGCCGGTACTCCGGGGTCGTGCACGCGTACGCGGTTCGTCATACGGGGTCCTACGGGTCCGCGGACGACGCGGTACAGGCGACCTTCATCACGGCGTGGCGGCAGTTCACCCGGTCAGACCCGGGGCCGCTCGTCCACGACACCGCGCGGGCGTGGTTGCTGGCGATCGCGCGCAACGAACTCCGCAACACCACCCGGGCCAGGCGACGACTCGCACAGTTCGTCAGCCGCCAGCCGATGCCGCTGAACCACCCGGACCACGCCGAGACCGTCGCTGCCCGGGTCGACTCGGAGAAGCAGATCCAGGCGATCCGGGCTGCCTTGAAACGGCTCCCCGCGCACGAACGCGAGACGGTCGAGCTCGTGTACTGGGCGGAGCTACCGCTCGCCGAGGCGGCCGCGGTACTGGGTGTCGCCGAGGGGACCGTGAAGGCGCGGCTCTCCCGCGCCCGGCGCCGATTGCCAGCCCTGCTTGACCAAACCGGACCGGAGGAGGCCCGATGAATCTCACCACCCCACCCCCGGTCGAAGACCTCGACCCGGACTACGCGGAACGGATCCGGACCGAACTGGTGAAGAACGCCCGACGGAGCGAGCGGAAGCGTTCCATGTGGGTGCCGGTGCTCGCTGCCGCCTGCGGAATCGGCGTCATCACCACCGGCGTGGTCCTACTGGCCGAGTCAGGAAACGGTCCAGCCGACCTCCCGGCAGCCACCCCGCCGACCTCCTCCCCCAGCCCCGCCGAAGTACAGAAGGTGCCCGCCGGCGGGTCGCCACGAGTGTCGCTCGACCTGGGCCCCGCCTCCGCCGACGACGCCAGGGAAGCTGCCCGGAAGTGCCTTGCCCATCGCGAGGGCGGCAACGGCGCACCGAGCTCGGCTGTGCCTGCCGACGCCGAGACCGCCACGGTCCACCAGGCGCGCTGGCTGAAGCTGCTGCCGGGCGAGGGCGGAGAGCTGCGTCCGGCCAAGGACAGGATGCTCGCGCAGACCCTCACCACGCAGAAGGGCGTCTGGGCCCAATGTCTCGACTCAGAGCTCTACCAGGTGTTCGACCCGGCCGTGGCGGGGATCCCGTTCGAGAAGAGCATGGTTCTCAACGCGGCCGAGCCGATCAACGGGCAGTGGACGATCTCGGAGATTCCGGACGGACGGTCCACCCTGCTCTTCGCCGCCTTCAGCTTCGTCACCATGCCCGACGTGGCCAGGGTCGAGGTGAGGATCCGGTGGACCGGTGGCGCCTCGCCCTGGTACGGCGTACCGGTGGCTGCCGGCGGCGGGTACGTCGCGGCGTCGCAGCCCGGCGCGGTCAACAAACGCCGAGCGATGGAGATCGACTTCCGCACCTTCGACAAAGCCGGTCGGCAGACCTTCAGCGGCATCGAGTACGGGTAGCCGAAAGCTGCCGGCCGGACCTCCCTGGGGGCGGTCCGGCCGGCGATTCGGCTGAGGAGGGGTCAGCCGAGGGCGCCCGGGGTCTGGCCGAGGGCGTCGAACTGGGCGCGGGTGAGCTTGCTGGTGTCACCGGCGTAGGCCGCAGGGCGGGTGCAGATGATGCCGCCCGGCACGGAGCCGGTGAGGTAGCGGATCGCGTTCTTGAAGGAGTCGCAGCGGCGCTGGTCCTCTGCTCCCGCCGGGTAGCCGATCGCGGCGTTCACCTTGCCCATGTTGAGAGCGTCGGCCATCGGATTGATGTTGCGGGCAACGGTCCAGTACCAGCGGGCGATCGGTGCGCTCCACTGCAACGACCGCGCGAGCTCGGGGTTGCCGAGCAGGTCGATGCCGAAGTACCGGCCGGCTGGGCCGTAGTTGAAGTCGCCCGTGAGCTGGATGTAGCCGCGACCGCCGTACAGGCGGGTGTCGCCGATCTCGCGGATGTTGTACTCCAGCCGCGACTCGTGCACCAACGTCGCGAGGAAGGCCGCCTTGCGGTACGGCGTATTGATGTTGGCGTCCCGCATCGCCTGATTGAGCGACGGGAGTCCCGTTTGCACCAGGCTCGGGTTGGCGATCCGGGTGCCGAACATCGCCTGTACGTCGGCCAGGGTGACGTCGTCGGCCGGTGGCTCGGGGTCCGGCGGGCAGTCCGGTACGCCAGGGAGTTTGGTGCCTGGGGTGTTGATGTAGCCGACGGTCGCGTAGCCGCCGTGGGCCGGAAGGTGCGCCCACCAGGTGGTCGCTGCGCGGCCCGGCACGGTGACCGAGTCACCGGACTTCTGGCAGTCGACCTCGACCGAGGTCGGGCCGGGCAGCACCTTGATCACCGACGCGGACAGGATGGCGTCGGATCGGATGTTGAGGTTGGCGGCGGTGGTCTGAAAGGCCACGGCATGCGCCGGTGTGGCAGCAACCAAACTGGTCGCCACCACCCCGGCCACAGCCAGAGCGGACGTGAACGCGCGCTTGAACATGGCAACTCCTGGGGCGGAGGGGCGAGAGCGCAACCCTCCCACCACCACCGCCCCGTTGCTCAAGTACGCAACAGCAACCCCGGCAAGCTCACAGCCTCATCCCACACCTGCGAGCTTGCCCGGCCCGCGCCAACGGACGTCGGCCGGCGGCCTCAGGCCTTGGCGTCTTCCTTCGGTTCCGGCTTGGCGTCGACGCCGGCTTCCTTGCGTTGTTCCGGGGTGATCGGCGCCGGCGCCGCCGTCAGCGGGTCGAACCCGCCACCCGACTTCGGGAACGCGATCACATCGCGGATCGACTCCGTGCCGGCCAGCAACGCCGTGATCCGGTCCCACCCGAACGCGATCCCACCATGCGGCGGCGCACCGAACTTGAACGCGTCGAGCAGGAAGCCGAACTTCTCGCTCGCCTCCTCGTCCGACAGCCCCATCACCGTGAAGACCCGCTTCTGCACGTCCTCGCGGTGGATACGGATCGACCCGCCACCGATCTCGTTGCCGTTGCAGACAATGTCGTACGCGTACGCCAGCGCGCTGCCAGGATCGGTGTCGAAGGTGTCCAGCGAGTCCGGCTTCGGCGAGGTGAACGCGTGGTGCACCGCGGTCCACGCGCCCGACCCGACGGCGACGTCACCAGCGGCGGTGGCGTCGTCGGCCGGCTCGAACAGCGGCGCGTCGACGACCCACACGAACGACCAGGTGGACTCGTCGATCAGCCCGCCACGACGGCCGATCTCCAGCCGCGCCGCGCCGAGCAGCGACCGCGACGACTTGACCGCACCGGCGGCGAAGAAGACGCAGTCGCCCGGCTTCGCACCGACGTGATCGGCCAGCCCGGCGCGCTCCTGCTCGGACAGGTTCTTGGCGACCGGGCCGCCGAGCTCCCCGTCCTGACCGACCAGCACGTACGCGAGACCGCGCGCACCCCGCTGCTTGGCCCAGTCCTGCCACGCGTCCAACTGCTTGCGCGGCTGGTCGGCGCCACCCGGCATCACGACGGCACCGACGTACTGCGCCTGGAACACCCGGAACGGGGTGTCCTTGAAGTAGTCCGTGCACTCGACCAGTTCGAGGCCCATCCGCAGGTCCGGCTTGTCGCTGCCGAACCGCGCCATCGCCTCGGCGTACGTCATCCGCTGGATCGGCGTCTGGATCTCGTGCCCGGCGAGCTTCCACAGCTCGGTCAGGACCTCCTCGGACAGCGCGATGATGTCGTCCTGGTCGACGAAGCTCATCTCGATGTCGAGTTGGGTGAACTCCGGCTGCCGGTCGGCGCGGAAGTCCTCGTCGCGGTAGCAGCGCGCGATCTGGAAGTAGCGCTCCATTCCGGCCACCATCAGCAACTGCTTGAACAGTTGCGGCGACTGCGGCAACGCGTACCACGACCCCGGCTGCAGGCGGGCCGGGACAAGGAAGTCACGGGCGCCTTCCGGCGTGGACTTGGTCAGCGTCGGGGTCTCGATCTCGACGAAGTCGTGCTTGTCCAGCACGGTGCGCGCGGCCTGGTTCACCTTGCTGCGCAGCCGAAGCGCCGCGCCCGGACCCTGCCGGCGCAGGTCGAGGTAGCGGTACTTCAGCCGCACCTCCTCGTTCACCGGGGTGGCGTGGTGCTCCTCGACCGGGAACGGCAGCGGCGCGGCCTCGTTCAGTACGTCGACCTCGGTGGCGATGATCTCGATCTCGCCGGTCGGCAGGTTCGGGTTCGCGTTGCCCTCCGGCCGCGCGTTCACCTCGCCGACGATCTTCAGGCAGAACTCGGCGCGCAGCGGGTGCGCGATCTCCTCGTCCCGGATGACGACCTGGACGGTGCCGCTGGAGTCACGCAGGTCGATGAACGCCACGCCGCCGTGATCACGCCGCCGCGCCACCCAGCCCGCCAGGGTGACGGTCTGCCCGGTGTGCTCGGCGCGCAGCGAGCCTGCGGAATGGGTACGGATCACGAGTTCTCCTCCAGCGTTTCGATGCTTGGTCGTACGTCGTGCGCGGGCGGCGTCCAGGCGGCCGGATCGGCCGGGACCTGCTCGCCGCTGCGGATGTCCTTGACCTCGGGTCCGCTGTCGGTGCTGAACCAGACGAACGGGATGCCCCGGCGATCCGCGAACTTGATCTGCTTGCCGAACTTGGCCGCCGCGGGCGCCACCTCGGTCGGAATCCCGCGCGCGCGCAGGGCGGCCGCAGTACGCATGGCGTCGTTGCGCTCTTCTTCGTTGTTCAAGGCAACCAGTACTGCGGTCGGCGTCTTGCGCGATCCCTTGACCAGGCCGAGGCTCACCAGCCGGTGCACCAGCCGGGAGACACCGATGGAGATCCCGACACCCGGGTACGTCGTCTTGCCGTCGGAAGCGAGCGCGTCGTACCGGCCGCCACCGCCGACGGAGCCGAACGACTCCTGACCGATCAGGTAGATCTCGTAGACCGCGCCGGTGTAGTAGTCCAGCCCGCGGGCGATCCGGAGATCGGCCATCAGCAGCCCCGGAGCGTGCTCGGCCGCGGCCGACATCACCTGGCTCAACTGCTCCAGGCCCTCGTCGAGGGTCTCGTGCTCGACCCCGAGCGCCCGGACCTTCTCCACGAACGACGTGTCCGTGCTGGAGATGTCCGCGAGCTGGACCGCGAGCCGGGCCTGCTTGTCGGTGGCGCCGGCCTCGACCAGGCGCTCGACCACCTTGTCCGGGCCGATCTTGTCGATCTTGTCGACGATCCGCAGCACGGTGGTCACGTCGTCCAGGCCGAGCCCGCGGTAGAACCCCTCGGGGATCTTGCGGTTGTTCACCTTGATGACGAACTCCGGCACCGGCAGCTTGCTCAGCGCCTCGGCGATCACCAGCGCCAGTTCGACCTCGTAGTGGTTCGGCAGCTCACCGCTGTCGACCACGTCGATGTCGGCCTGGGTGAACTCGCGGTACCGGCCCTCCTGCGGGCGTTCGCCACGCCAGACCTTCTGGATCTGGTACCGCCGGAACGGGAAGGTCAGCTTGCCGGCGTGCTCCAGCACGTACCGCGCGAACGGGACCGTCAGGTCGAAGTGCAACCCGAGCCCGGGGCCCTCGTCGTCAGCGGCCGCCGCCAGCCGCCGTACGCCGTAGATCTCCTTGTCCGCGTCCTCGCCCTGGTTCGACAGCCGCTCGACCGGCTCCACCGCACGGGTCTCCACCGACGCGAAACCGTGCAGCTCGAACGTCTCCCGGATCGTGTCGAGGAACTGCTGCTCGACGATCCGGTCCGACGGGAGAAACTCCGGGAACCCACTGATAGGGGTCACCTTGCTCATCGACGTCCTCGCTTCGCTCCGGGCGCCGATGAGGCACAAGTTGCACTGTATTGAATGACGCCCTCGCGTTGCTCGGTCATTTTCTTAAGTCTCCAGGTCCTGCAAATAAGGGTTGGTCGCCTTTTCCCGGCCGATCGTGGTCTGGCCACCATGACCCGGCAGGACGACGATCTCGTCGCGCATCGGCAGGATCTTGGTGGCCAACGTATGCAGCATGGTCGGATGGTCGCCGCCAGGCAGATCCGTCCGGCCGATCGACCCGGCGAACAACACGTCACCGGAGAAAAGCACCGCGGGCACCTCTTCGGGCCCGAGGTACGGCGTGGTGAAGGTGACCGAGCCGCGGGTGTGCCCCGGGGTGTGGTCGACAGTGAAGCGCAGGCCCGCGAGCTCCAGATTCTGGCCGTCCTTGAGCTCCTGGACGTCGTCAGGCTCGGCGAACGTGTGGTTGCCGCCTAGCAGCATCCGGGCACTCTCCGCGCTGATCCCGGCCATCGGGTCGCTCAGCAGGTGCCGGTCGTCGGCGTGGATCCAGGCGGTGCTGTCGTACGTGCCGCAGACGGGCAGTACCGAGAACATGTGGTCGATGTGGCCGTGCGTGAGCAGGACCGCGACCGGCTTCAGCTTGTTCTCCTGGACCACCTGCTCGACCCCCGAGGTGGCGTCCTGTCCGGGGTCGATGACGATGCACTCCGCGCCCTGGCCGGTGGCGACGACGTAACAGTTCGTGCCCCACGAACCCGCGGGGAACCCGGCGATGAGCACGACAGACCTTCCTGGAACGGTTCGGGACCACCCAAGGCTACCGGTCACGCAGTACGGGGATCGAACCGGAGTACCCGCGATCCACGCCGCGGCCGGGCGCGATTCTGCCTGATTGTGACCGCAACCCCGTTGCGTAGCGGCTGGGAGTTTGTGATTGTTCAGTGATACGCGTGGGGAGGGCTCCCGACGCGCCCAGGTCAGCCCTGTTTGCGCGGATGAACCGGCAACTGACCAGAATGGGCACGAGCGCAGTACATACCGCCGGAAGGGGCGAGTTGTGGCCGAGGAAAGCTGGGGCCGGGTAGCCGAGGACGGAACGGTCTTCGTACGGACCAAGGACGGGGAACGAGCGGTCGGCCAGTGGCCCGACGCGAACCCCGAGGAGGCCCTGGCCTTCTACACCCGCCGGTACGACGCCCTCGCGTTCGAGGTGGATCTGCTGGAGAAGCGGGTCCAGGCGGGCACGGTGTCCCCCGACGACGCCCGGGCCGCGGTGAAGAAGGTGACCGTGGCGATCGACGAGGCCCAGGCCGTCGGCGATCTGGACGGTCTGCGGACCCGGCTCGAGGCGCTCACCCCGCTGGTCGCCCAGCAGCGCGAGAAGAAGAAGGCCGAGCGCGCGGCGAAGGTCGAGGAGGCCCGCGAGGCCAAGACCAAGATCGCCACCGAGGCCGAGATGATCGCGGGCGGCACCGACTGGCGGCACGGCGTCACCCGGCTGCGCGAACTGCTGGACGAGTGGAAGGCGCTCCCCCGGCTCGACAAGTCCAGCGACGACGAACTGTGGCACCGGTTCTCCTCCGCGCGTACGACGTACACCCGGCACCGCAAGCAGCACTTCGCCGAACTGTCCTCCAAGCGCGACGAGGCCGCCGTGGTGAAGGAGCGGCTCGCCGCCGAGGCCGAAGGGCTCTCCTCGTCCACCGACTGGGGCCCGACCTCCGGCCGCTTCCGCGACCTGATGCGGCAGTGGAAGGCGGCCGGTCCCGCTCCCCGCGAGGTCGACGACAAGCTGTGGGCCCGGTTCCGCAGCGCCCAGGACGCCTTCTTCGGCGCCCGCGACGCCGTCCAGGCCGAGGAGAACCAGGAGCAGGTCGCCAACCTGGCCGCCAAGGAAGCCCTGCTGGTCGAGATCGAGGCGATCCTCCCCGTCACCGACGCGAAGGCCGGCCGCGAGCAACTCCGCGACCTGCTCGACCGCTGGGACCAGATCGGCAAGGTCCCGCGCGACTCGATGCGCACCATCGACAGCCGCCTGCGCGCCGTCGAACAGGCCGTCAAGTCCGCCGAGGACGAGGTCTGGAACCGCAGCAACCCCGAGGCCCGCGCCCGCGCCGAAGCCACCGTCAAGCAACTCCAGTCGCTCATCGCCGACCTGGAGAAGCAAGCCGCCAAATACGAGGCCCAAGGCAACACCCGCAAGGCCACCGAGGCACGCGAAGCCATCGCCGCCCGCCGCGAATGGCTGACCCAGGCCCAGAACGCCCTCACCGACTTCAGTTGACGTTGCTGTCCACAGGCCCAGGCCTGTGGACAACCCAAAGCACGGTCGGACCCTGCTGAGCGATCCTGCTGGGATGCTCCCGGCTCACTTCCCCCCGTTCTTCAGCGGCCTGCCGTTCACCGCCCGCCAGGTAGGCAACAAACTCACCTGGCTCCTCGCCGCCGGCGAAATCCGCCAACTTCTCCAAGGTGTGTACGTCGACGCCCAGGTGCCTGAAACCGTCGCCCTCCGAGCGGCGGGCGTCGCCTTGCTGGCCCGGCCGGGAAAGACCGCGTACGGCCAGACCGCCGCCTGGATCCACGGCATCGAAACCACCGCTCTGAACTCAGATTCGGCCGATCGGGTTCCTTTGCAGTGGACCGACACCGCCACCGATGTCGTCGAGATCGCCGGCCTCAGCGTCACCAGCCCACTGGCAACCGCACTCCACCTGGCCAAGCACCTTCCACGCCCGTTCGCGCTGTCAGCAGTCGACGCGATCCTTCGTTCCGGGCTCGTCAAGCTGCAACAGCTACAAACCGCGGTAGAAGGCCACCCCGACGTAGCGGGAATCCACCAAGCCCGCCAGATCGTCAGCCACGCCGACCCCCGAGCCGAGTCCCCCGGCGAATCCTGGCTCCGTCTACGCCTCCGCGACGCAGGCTTCGGCCGCCCGACCCTGCAGATCCCAGTCCAGGGCCCGAACCGCAACTACCGCATCGACATGGGCTACCCGGACCACGTCGACAACGGCCGCCGCCTCGGGCTCGAGTACGACAGCGACCGCTGGCACTCCCGTCCCCGCCAGGAGACGCGCGACGAACACCGCCGCACCGAACTGGAATCCTTCGGCTGGCACATCATCTCCGTCCGCCGCCCCGACCTCTGGGGCCACTACCCCGCCCTGGAACTAGCCGTAGGCGCCTTCCTCAGCACCTGGCCCCGCCTCCCCCGCCGCTGGTAAAACGAGTCAGGGTTTCGGTCGTTCAGCGGCAACCTTGATCCAGCCGGCCATTTCCTCTTGTTCGATCTGGGTGACCGCCTCCGCGAGTTCTTGGTCACGAGTTGCCGGATCGGCATACGGCGGGGCACCGGTGAAGTAGAGCCGGCGCTGGGCCTCGACGGCTTCCCGTGCGCCGCTGTAGCGCAGATAGTTCTCCTGCCAATGGAAGATCGCCCGCAGGCCGGCAAGGACAACGATCAGGGCGCCGAGTACGGCAGGTACACGAGCATCGTTGTTCATCAATGCGGCCGATGCCGGGATGGCCGCAGCAATGACGAGGATCACCGTTTCCTGAAGGCGATAGGCGCGGCGGCAGGTGATTGCGTGCTCGCGGTACCAATTGTAGGAATCGTTCGCGAGCTTCAGTGCATAATTCGGCTCTGCGGCCTCGTTCATCACTGCTCCCCTCCCTCTATCACCTGCCCCCAGCGGCCTTCCTCTGGCATACTCCGGACCCGGGCGGATGTGGTGGGGCCTGCACCTGAGGCCAGAGGGAGAGGACGTGTCGGTGAGAATACCGGCCTACTTCAGTCACAGCTACAGGCACCAAGACCGGGTCGTGAATGAGTTCTTCTGGAACCTGCTGTGGGCGACCGGCCTCACCCTGACTGTCGATCCGGAGTCCGAGTCGCTGTCGATCCCATATCTCGAGTACATGATGAAGCGCAGCGCCGCCTTCGTCGCCGTGGTGACCCGGCGACCGGAGCAGGAGACCTACCAGTGTTCGCCCTTCATGGTGTTCGAGTACGGTCTGGCGGTGCGGGCGCAGAAGCCGAGGCTCGTGTTCGTCGAGAGCGGTGTCTCCAAGGAACTCTTCGGGAGCGGCGACGAGGTTCTCTACTTCACCCGCCAGGCACTGGACCAGATCGAGCCAACTGCGCAGGCAAGGCTCAGCTCGCTGCTCCTGCGAAGCGATCCTGCGACCTCCATCCTGGGTCACGGACTGGGGAAGGTCGGGGTCCTTTTCGGTGATGTCCCGACTTCAGAGCAGTCGAAGAGGCTGCACGCACTGATCCGGCGGTTCGGCTACACCCCTATATCGCTCGATACCCAGATCACCGACTGGTTCAGGCTGTCACTGCAGCTGGACGAGCTCGATTTCATCGTCATAGATCAGAATTCTTCGCGATTGCCGCCGTGGCTGATGCCGTTCATCAACGGCCGGTTCGTACCCAGCATTCTGATCCGGAATCGCGCCGCCGGCGGTACCCAGCCCGCGCATACTCCGACGTCTGAGACGGATGAGCTGCTGGCAAGTGTCGCCCGTGCCGACGACCTGTATGTCCACTACGAAACGACCGCCGAGCTGGAAAGCCGGCTGTCGTTTCATCTCGAAAGGCTGCGGACAGAGCAGACCTTGTTCACCGAGCACGATCAGGGCAGCAGGTACTTCCGAAGTCTCGGACGCCGGCGCGAACGGGTGTTCCTCAGCAATGCCTCAGACGCCAACGAGTGCGGACGGTCCCTCAGCGCCGCACTCAATGCCGAGAACGTGCCGCACTTCCACTACCTCTACCAAACCGATATCGAACTGGCCCGCCTCTGGGCCGACGAGCTGCCGGAGAGAGTGCGTTCCAGTCAGTACTTCGTCATGCTCATCACCGAGAAATACTGGTCGAGCAAGTACTGCTTGAACGAGTATCAGCTCGCTCAGGAGCTGGCGGCCGAAGGCAAGCTGAAGATCATTCCCTACTTCCTTGCGCATTCGACAGCCGACATCCCCCAGCAAGGCCGGGACCTCAGCGAACTCTTCCCCACCGAACAAGCCCGGGTCATCGCGCTCGACCTGGACCGCATGCAGACGGCGGAGGAGGATGCCCGCTCGTGACTGGCACCTATCGGCCTCGTCCACTGGACACTTCAACCGTCGTCCTACCGACGGACTTATCCGCGTTACAGGAGGAGCTGGCAACTAATGCCCATGCAGTCTGGGCAGCTCAACGCCTGCAGGACGGCTGGCGCTACGGCCCGACCCGAGACGACGAAGCCAGAGAGCATCCCTGTTTGGTGCCGTATGAGGAACTCCCGGACTCCGAAAAGGACTACGACCGCAGACTGGTCGGCGAAACCCTACGAGCGGTCCTCGCCCTCGGCTACACGATCCACCCGCCCAACACCTGACTCCATCCCCCGAGGCTTCAGCCCGGGCCCCCCCACCGCTGGTGAAGTCACACGAAGAGGCCGAGCAGCTGGTGGCGAAGACCTTGCCGGGCGATTCCACATCTGGACCTCCTCGGTCGACACCGGTGGCGTGATCCGTTGTGCGTTCCGATTCGCATTCGGACTCGGACTCGCGGCAGGCCAAGGCGACCCGAACCCAACAATCCCCCTTTGGATCCACCGACCCGCAGGCAATCGAGCCCTACGAAGGCATCCGATCCGCCCCGTAGCGCATGCCCGGCACCAGACGACATCCTCAGCCCCCAGCCGCTTGACACGGACCTGCCCACGATCCCGGCAACGGGTCCCACCCCAGCCAACCGCCACCCACTGACCGTCACCCGACCGGCAACCCCAGCCGAAGCTCCCCAGCACCCAAGAACCCAAGAACCCGCTCACGAACCCGGGGACGGGGTTTGGGTGCCTGCTCTTACTGGGTTACTCGGTAGACGTCGAAGACGCCTTCGACTGAGCGGACGGCCTTGAGGACGTGGCCCAGGTGGGTGGGGTCGCCCATTTCGAAGGTGAAGCGGGACTTGGCGATGCGGTCCCGGGTGGTGGTGAGGGCTGCCGAGAGGATGTTGACGTGGTAGTCGGAGAGGACCCGGGTGATGTCGGAGAGGAGGCGGGCTCGGTCCAGGGCCTCTACCTGGATGGCCACCAGGAAGACGGACTGGGCGGTGGGGGCCCACTCGACCTCGACGATGCGTTCCGGTTGGGTCTGGAGGTTCTCCACGTTGGCGCAGTCGGCTCGGTGCACCGAGACGCCGGCGCCGCGGGTGACCCAGCCGATGATCTCGTCACCGGGCACCGGAGTACAGCAGCGGGCCAGCTTCGACAGGATGTCCGACGTGCCCTTGACGATGACGCCGGCGTCGCCACGGGCGGTGCGCTTGCGCCGCTCACGGGTCTGCGGCAGGCGCAGGCCCTCGGCGAGATCCTCGGCCGCACCCTCCTCGCCGCCATACGTCTCGATCAAACGCCGTACTACGGCCTGCGCGCTGACGTGGCTCTCACCGACAGCCGCATACAGCCCGGTCACGTCCGGGTAGCGCAGGGAGTTCGCCACCGCGGTCAGGGTCTCGTGGGACAGCAGGCGCTGGAGCGGCAGGCCCTCCTTGCGGAGTTGCTTCGCGATCGCGTCCTTGCCGTGCTCGATCGCCTCGTCGCGGCGTTCCTTGCTGAACCAGTGCTTGATCTTGTTCCGCGCTCGCGGGCTCTTGACGAAGGTCAGCCAGTCGCGGGACGGGCCGGCACCCTGCGCCTTCGAGGTGAAGACCTCGACCACGTCGCCGTTCTCGAGCGTGCTCTCCAGCGGGACGAGCCGGCCGTTCACCCGGGCGCCGATACAGCGGTGCCCGACCTCGGTGTGGATCGCGTAGGCGAAGTCCACCGGCGACGATCCGGTCGGCAGCGACATCACGTCGCCGCGCGGGGTGAAGACGTAGACCTCGGAATTGTTGATCTCGAACCGCAGCGAGTCGAGGAACTCCGACGGGTCGGAGGTCTCCCGCTGCCAGTCGACCAGTTGCCGGACCCACGGCATGTCGTTCGGGGCGCCGATCTCGGTGCTCGGCGGGGCGCCGACCTCGGGCGCCGGCGAGTTCGGGTCTTCCTTGTACTTCCAGTGCGCGGCGATGCCGTACTCCGCGCGGCGGTGCATCGAGAAGGACCGGATCTGCAACTCCACCGGCTTGCCCTGCGGGCCGATCACGGTGGTGTGCAGCGACTGGTACATGTTGAACTTCGGCATCGCGATGTAGTCCTTGAACCGGCCGGGCACCGGATTCCACCGCGCGTGCAGCACACCCAGCGCGGCATAACAGTCCCGGACCGACTCGACCAGCACGCGGATGCCGACCAGGTCGTAGATGTCGCCGAACTCGCGGCCGCGGACGATCATCTTCTGGTAGATCGAGTAGTAGTGCTTCGGCCGGCCGGTGACGGTGGCCTTCACCTTGGCGGCGCGCAGGTCCTCGTGCACCTGGTCGATCACCGAGGCCAGGTACTCGTCGCGGGACGGCGCGCGCTCGGCGACCAGCCGGACGATCTCGTCGTACACCTTCGGGTGCAGGGTCGAGAAGGACAGGTCCTCGAGCTCCCACTTGATCGTGTTCATACCCAGCCGGTGGGCCAGCGGGGCGTAGATCTCCAGCGTCTCGCGGGCGATCCGCTCCTGCTTCTCCTGCCGCAGGAAGCCCAGCGTGCGCATGTTGTGCAGCCGGTCGGCGAGCTTGATCACCAGCACCCGGATGTCCTTGGCCATCGCGACGACCATCTTGCGGATCGTCTCGGCCTGCGCAGACTCGCCGTACTTGACCTTGTCCAGCTTGGTCACGCCGTCGACCAGCATGGCGATCTCTTCGCTGAAGTCCTTGGTCAGCTGCTCGATCGTGTAGTCGGTGTCCTCGACCGTGTCGTGCAGCAGCGCCGCGCACAGCGTCGGGGCGGTCATACCGAGCTCGGCCAGGATCGTCGCCACCGCGAGCGGGTGGGTGATGTAGGCGTCGCCGCTCTTGCGGAGCTGGCCGGTGTGGTGCTTCTCGGCGGTCCGGTAGGCGCGCTCGATGATCGCCAGGTCGGCCTTGGGGTGGGTCGCCCGGACCACCCGGAAGAGCGGTTCGAGCATCGGCGCCCGGTTCGGGTGCCGGGTGCCGCCGAGCCGCGCCAGCCGGGCGCGTACGCGGGCCGGAGCGATCCGGGGAGGCTGCGCCGACGGCGGCGCGGGCGGGGCTGGAGACGGCGAAGGACTGGCCGCCGCGCGGCTTACAGGCGCGCGAGGAGGCTCATGCGGCACCACGTCCGGCACCGCTGAAGTCATCGCCGGGTCTTCGCCCACGTTGTGTCCCTCCGCCGACAGACCACCAGTCTAGGGGGAACCCGCCAGCGCGGTTGACACGGGCTGTGGACAACACGCCGGGGTCATGTGTCCGGCTGACTTCAGACAGTGACGAGAGCGGTCAACTGCTCCCCGGCGAGCCGCTCGCGGCCCGGCAGGAAGGACAGCTCCAGCAGCACCGTCGTGCCGACCACCTCGGCGCCACAGCGCCGTACCAGCCGCAAGCAGGCCTCGACGGTGCCACCTGTCGCCAGTACGTCGTCGATCACCAGCACCCGGTCACCGGGCTCGAAAGCGTCCTGGTGGACCTCGATGGACGCCTCGCCGTACTCCAGCGCGTACGACTCCTCGTACGTCGCCGCCGGCAGCTTGCCCTTCTTGCGGACCGGGACGAATCCCGCGCCGAGGGCCAGCGCGACCGGCGCGGCCAGGATGAAGCCACGGGCCTCGATCCCGACCACCTTGTCGATCACCGCGTTCCCGTCCGCGTCCCGGCCGGACTCGGCCAGCGCGTCCACGACCTGGGCGAAGCCGCCGTGGTCCGCCAGCAGCGGGGTGATGTCCTTGAACATCACCCCCGCCTGCGGGTAGTCCGGGATGTCGCGAATGCCGTCGGTGAGGACCTGTTCCAGCGAGCGCATCACTTACCGCGCTTGGACCGCGGCTTGCGGGTGGGCTGCGGGCGTCCGGCCGAACTTTTCGCCTTGATCGGACGACTCGACGTGACCGGCGCACCGGCCTTCGGGCTCGGCCGGTCCTGCTTGCCCGACTTGGCCGGCGATCCACCCGTCATCACGGTGGCACCACCGCCGGCACCCGCACCCGCGGCGACCGGCACCGCAGTACCGGCGGCGGCCGCACCGGCGCTGGCCCGCTTGGCCAGCACCCGGCGGCGCAGCGCCTGCATGCCCGGCTCGCGCTCCTTGAACATCGCCAGCAGCGCCGGAGCGATGAAGATCGACGAGTACGCACCGATGGCGATACCGACGAACAGCGCCAGCGACAGGTCCTTCAGCGGGCCGGTGCCGAGCACGACCGTGCCGACCACGAGGATCGACCCGACCGGCAGCAGCGCGATCAGAGTGGTGTTGATCGATCGGACGATGGTCTGGTTGACCGCGAGGTTGGTCGCGTCGCTGTAGGTGTAGCGGTTCGAGCCGGTGATGCCGCGGGTGTTCTCCCGGACCTTGTCGAACACCACGACCGTGTCGTACAGCGAGTACCCGAGGATGGTCAGTACGCCGATGACGGTGGCGGGCGTGACGTCGAACCCGATCAGCGCGTAGACGCCGATCGTGATCAGGACGTCGTGCAGCAGCGCGATGATCGCCGCCATCGAGGCCTTGGGTTCTCGGAAGTAGGCCCAGATCACCCCGAACACCAGGACCAGGAACACGATCAGCGCCAGGATCGCCTTGTTCGCGATCTGCTCACCCCAGGAGGCGCCGATCTGCGACGTGCTGACCTGGTCGGCGGCCACGCCGACCTCCTGGCCGATCGCCCCCCGGACCTTGCCGATGTCGTCCTGGCTCAGCGGCCGGGTCTGCACCCGGACCTTGTCCGAGCCGATGGTGGTGACGATCGGGTCGCCCAGGTCCTTGGCGTTGGTCTCCTTCACCGCGGCGGTGACCTCGTCCACGGTGTCGCTGGTGACCTTGACGTTCGCCTGGTACTCGACGCCGCCCTTGAACTCGATGCCGAGCGCCAGGCCGCGGGCGAACAGACCGATCAGCGAGATCGCCACCAGGGCGATCGAGACACCGAACCAGATCTTGCGCTTGCCGATGAAGTCGTAGGAGACCTCGCCGCGGTGCAGCCGGGCTCCGATGGTTCCGAGCTTCGACATCAGACCTCGCCTCCCACGGGCTTGCGCGTCGACCGCGACTTGGCGGCCGGGCGGGCCGCCGGTTTCATCTGGCCGGGCAGCCGTTCGACGCCCAGGTGCTCGGGGTCGAGGCCGGACAACTTGTGGCCGTGGCCGAAGAAGTCGGTCCGGGCCAGCAGGGTGACCAGCGGCTTGGTGAAGATGAACACGATCACCAGGTCGATCAGGGTGGTCAGGCCGAGCGTGAACGCGAAGCCCTTCACGCTGCCGACCGCGAGGATGTAGAGCACCACGGCCGCGAGCAGCGAGATCGAGTCGGCCGCGATGATGGTGTGCTTGGCGCGGGCCCAGCCGGTTTCCACCGAGGAACGCAGGCTGCGGCCTTCCCGTACTTCGTCGCGCAGCCGTTCGAAGTAGATGACGAACGAGTCCGCGGTGATACCGATGGCGACGATCAGACCGGCGATGCCGGCCAGCGTCAGGGTGAAGCCCATTGTCTTGCCGAGCAGCACCACCGACGCGTAGGTGAGCGCCGCGGCCGCGCCCAGCGAGGCCACGACGACCAGGCCCAGGCCGCGGTAGTACAGGAACGAGAAGATGACGACCAGCACCAGGCCGATCAGGCCGGCGGTGACACCGGCCGACAACTGGTCACCACCGAGTTGCGGGGAGATCGTCGAGACCTCGGAGATGTCGAACGAGACCGGCAGCGCGCCGTACTTCAGCACGTTCGACAGGTCCCGCGCCTCGGCCTCGGTGAACGACCCGGTGATCTGGGCCTCGCCACCCGGGATCGGGGCGCTGACGCTCGGGGTGGAGATGGTCTCGCCGTCCAGCACGATCGCGAACAGGTTCTGGCCCTGGCCGCGCTGCGCGATCGCGGTGGTGGCCTTGAGGAACTTGTCGCCGCCCTCGCCGGTGAACTTGAGGTTGACCTGCCACTGGAAGCCGCCCTGCGGGATGCCCGCGGTGGCGTCGGACAGGTCGGTGCCCAGCAGGATCGCCGGGCCGAGCAGGTACTTCGTCGCCTTGTCGCGGTCGCAGGAGATCAGCGGCTTGTTCGGCTCGTCGGGCGGCGCCGGCTTGTCACACGTGTACGCCGCGAACGCGGCCTGGGTGGCTGCGTCGGGCTGGTAGGCGAGCGGGTCGCCGGAGTTCGCCGGCGGGGCCGAGGGGGTCGTCGCAGGCGGGGTGGCCGGCGGCGTCGCGGCGGGGGTGGCCGGCGTGCTCGGCTTGGCCGACGGGGTCGGCGTGGGGTCCGCCTCGGCGAGGGCGCTGCTCCAGGCCCGGCCGTTCGGGGTGGCCGTCGGGGTCGGCGGCTTCGCCGTCGTGGACGGCTTGGCACTCGGCTTCGGCGTGGTCGACGGCTTCGTGCTCGGCGTGGGCGACGGCGGCGTGGCGGGCACCGGAGTACCGGCCTGGGCGTCGTAGACGACCCGGAAGTACAGCAGCGCGGTCTGGCCGACCTGCTTCACCAGACTGTCCTGGCTGGCGCCCGGCACGGCCACGGTGATGTGGTTCGAGCCCGAGGTGGCGATCTCGGCCTCACCGACACCGGCACCGTTCACGCGCTGGGAGATGATGTTCTTCGCCTCGCCCAGCTGCTCCGGCGTCACCGCGCCGCCGCCGGCCAGCGACTTGGCGGTCAGCGTGATGGTGGTGCCACCACGCAGGTCCAGACCGAGCTTGGGCTTCCACGTCGTGGTGAGCGCCATGATCCCGAACAGCAGGACCAGGACGACACCCAGGACGATCAGTAGCCGCCCGGGGCGGGATGTCGTCGTCGTTGCCACGTCAGATTTCAACCTTTGCGCTACTGGGCGCACCACAGCGTCTCGGAGACGCTCGCGCGCCGCACGCCGATAGGACGGAAAAGATCAGTTCTCGGTGTGCGTGGGAGGCAGCTTGGACTTGTCCTGGACCTTCTCGGTCCCGGCGTCCGGCACCTCGACGGTGTCCTTGGCCTCGTCCTTGACCTCGGTCGTGACCGGGGCCGGCTCCTCGGCGGTCTCGACGACGGCCTCATCCGTCGTCTCGTCCGCGGCGTCGTCGACCTCGTCCGGGATCACCCGGCCGATCGCGTTCTTGACGAACTGGACCAGCACGCCGTCGGAGATCTCCAGCGTGACGTACTCGTCGTCGACCTCCTCGACGATGCCGACCTGGCCACTGGTGGTGATCACCTTCGTACCCGGCTGCAGGGAGGCGACCGTGTCGGCCTGCCGCTGACGCTGCTTGCGCTGCGTACGGCTCATGAACCAGATCATCCCGACGATCAGGATCAGCGGAAGCAGGAGCGTGATGCCCGAGCCACCTCCGGAGGAGGCCATCGGTGCGGCGATCAAAACCATCGGGACTCAGAATCCTTCGTCGAGAGTACGGGGGCCCGGCACGCACTGCTCAAGCGCGCAGGTCGCGGCGGGATGGTCCGGGGTACGGGCCACCGGGGAGTCTAACCCTGGGCGGCAACAAGTACCGCATGACAGGGGGTCACGTTTGAGTTACTCGTTTCCTTATTCGTCGTCGGTGTCGAACAGGGTGTCCGCGAAGGTCGCGCCCTTCGGAACGGTCAGCCCGAGGTGCCGCCAGGCCGCCGGAGTGGCGACGCGGCCACGCGGCGTACGGGCCAGATAGCCCGACCGGACCAGGAACGGCTCGGCCACTTCCTCCACGGTCTCACGTTCCTCGCCAACCGCAACCGCCAGCGTCGACAGGCCCACCGGTCCCCCGCCGAATCGCCGGCACAGCGCGTCCAGAACGGACCGGTCCAGCCGGTCGAGCCCCATCTTGTCCACCTCGTACAACTCCAGGGCGGCCTTGGACAGAGCGAGCGTGACGATGCCGTCGGCCCGCACCTCCGCGTAGTCGCGGACGCGCCGCAGCAACCGGTTCGCGATCCGGGGTGTGCCCCGCGACCGGGACGCGATCTCGGCGGCAGCCTCGGCGGTGATGTCGACCTCGAGCAGTGCCGCGGACCGGTTGACGATCTTCTCCAGTTCGGCGGCGTCGTAGAACTCCAGGTGCCCGGTGAACCCGAACCGGTCCCGCAGCGGACCGGGCAGCAGCCCGGCCCGGGTGGTCGCGCCGACCAGCGTGAACGGCGGGATCTCCAGCGGGATCGCGGTGGCGCCGGGGCCCTTGCCGACGATCACGTCGACGCGGAAGTCCTCCATCGCCATGTAGAGCAGTTCCTCGGCCGGCCGCGACATCCGGTGGATCTCGTCGAGGAACAGCACCTCGCCCTCGTTCAGCCCGGACAGGATCGCGGCCAGGTCACCCGCGTGCTGGATGGCCGGACCGCTCGTCACCCGCAGCGGCGCCGACAGTTCGCTGGCGATGATCATCGCGAGCGTCGTCTTGCCCAGCCCGGGCGGACCCGACAGCAGCACGTGGTCCGGCGCGCGGTTGCGGCCCCGGGCGGCGTGCAGGACGAGTTCCAACTGCTCGCTGACCCGGCGCTGTCCACCGAACTCGGCCAGCGTCCGGGGCCGGAGCGCGGACTCGATCTTGCGCTCCTCGAGGTCCGCCACATCCGCGGAAACCAGCGGCCTGACGTTGTCTTCCATCCGCTACGCCCTCTCGGTCCGTCGCCACGGGCAAAGCGCAGGATCCGCGCCGATCACGCCGGCCGCGCCGGCCGCACCGATCACGCCGATCACGCCGGCCGCGCCGGCCGCGCCGGTCGCGCCAATCGCGCGGCCTTCGCTCAGGTGCCGCGGTGGATTCTTCACCAGCTACGCCTTCGACAGCGCGCGCAGCGCGGCTCGGAGGAGGTCGGGGACTGAGGGCTCGGCTGTGTCCGCGGCGAGCGGCGAGACGGCGATGACCGCGTCGTCCGCGTCGCAGGCGGACCAGCCGAGGCCGAGCAAACCGGCGTGGACCTGGTCGCGCCAGGCCTCGGCCGACTGCAACGGGCGCCCGGCCACCGTCCTGGACGGCGCGCCGATCTTGTCCTTCAACTCCAGCACCAACCGCTGCGCCACCTTCTTGCCTACACCGGGGATCTTCACGAGCATGGCCAGATCCTCGGACGCCACGGCTTGCCGGAGCTGGTCAGGGCTCAGCACGGCCAGGGCCGCCTGCGCCAGCTTCGGGCCGACGCCCGACGCGGTCTGAAGCAGCTCGAACAGTTCCTTCTCGTCGGCGTCCGCGAAGCCGTAGAGGGTCAGCGAGTCCTCGCGCACCACCATCGACGTGGCCAGCTTGAACTCCTGCCCCGGCCGCAGGGTCGCCAACGTGCCCGGGTGACAGTAGAGCTGCAGCCCGACTCCCCCGACCTCGATCACGCAGCTGTCCAGCCCGATCGCGGCCACCGGCCCGCGCACGAACGCGATCATTCCGTCTCTCCTCGCACCCGGATCGGGTCAGCCACGACCACGATCATCGCCTACCTTCCTGCGCGGCCACCGCGGCCCGCAGCCTCGCCACCTGCAGGCGGGACTGGGCCTGCGCCAACGCCTCGGCTCCGCCGCGGCTGCCGGCCGCCTCCTGGAGCCGGTTCGGCACGCCACCGCGCCAGACGTGACAGATCGCCAGGGCCAGCGCGTCCGCCGCGTCCGCGGGGGTCGGCCGCTCGGCCAGCTTGAGGATCCGGGTCACCATCGTGGTCACCTGCTCCTTGTCGGCCCGGCCCGAGCCGGTCACCGCGGCCTTCACCTCGCTCGGCGTGTGCAGCGCCACCGGCAGCCCCCGGCGCGCGGCGACCACCATCGCGATGCCGGAGGCCTGGGCCGTGCCCATCACCGTCCGCACGTTGTGCTGCGCGAACACCCGCTCGACCGCGACCGCGTCCGGCCGGTGCTCCTCGATCCACTCCTCGATCCCGGCCTCGATCCGGACCAGCCGCTTGGCCACGTCCAGATCGGCCGGCGTCCGGATCACCCCGACCGCCACCAGCCTGGGCGGCCGGCCGGGGGTGCCCTCGACGATGCCGAGGCCGCACCGGGTCAGTCCCGGGTCGACGCCGAGCACTCGCATGGACCACCTCCGAACGTTTGTTCGACAACCCTAGACGCCCGGTGACAGGCCGCGAAATCGACGCGCCGAGGCCTGTGGACGACCGATTTCAGGGGTGAACCGGCCGGATCAGAAGAAGTCCAGCATGTACGACGTACCGCCGGCGAAGGCCGAGTCGATCGCCCCGTCGGCGCCGGTGGAACCACCAGAAGCAAGGCCCGCTTTGCGGAGGGACGCGAGCGGCGTACCGGCGTACAGGGCGGCTAGTCCGCGAGCTCCGAGGCGCAGGGCGTCGCCAGAGCCGGTAGAAGCGGTCAGAGCGCCGGAGCCCTTGGCAACGGACAGGTGCCAGCGCCCGTTGTTCCCAGCGACCTCAGCGTCCTCCAACTCAAGATCAACTTCCAGCGAGGCACCCGGCGTGAAACCGCGGCCGGAGATGGCCGCCGGGGCGTCGAGCATGCGCAGCATCCACCGCTGGATCTGCGCCTGCTTGTCGGCTTCGCGGTCGACCAGCAGGTGCACGGGATCGTTCGGGACGACGTAGGCCTTCACATTGGTGGCGATGGACGAGCCGGAGCCCACGGTCGCCCACAGAGCCCGGGCGGTGGCTTCCGAGCCGGCGATGATCTCGTCGACGCACAGGTCACCGTCGTCCCAGTTGTAGACGACGAAGCCGTCGTCGGCGAGATAGCCGAAGTTGTCCTCGTCCCCGAGCCACTCGGCCACCTTGGACTCGGCCCAGACGAGCGGACCGTTGACCAGCGCGGCGCTGTTCGATTGCGCCACCAGTTCCAGCAGCCGACCGGCGTCGGCCGCGCCGGCCCGGCGGATGCTCACGTCCTTGCCGCCGAGTGAGCGCAGATCCGCCGCAGGGAAGGTGAAGCGGTACCGCCCGCCACCGAACTCGTAGCCCAGGTGCCGGTAGATCACCGTGGTCGCCGGATAGAGCGCCGTGATCGGCAGCCCCTTCTCGATGCTGCGGGCAAGCACACCGCGCATCAACTTGCTGCCGACCCCACGACCCCTGTACTCCGGCGAGACCACCACGCTCGCGATCCCCGCCATCGGCACCTTGCGGCCGCCCCACCACTGCTCGAAGGCCCAGATCCGGGCTGCGGCGACCACCTCGTCACCGGCCGCGACGCCGACGTAGCGGCCGTCGTCGATGAACTCCTGGGCGTCCTTGATCCACTCTTCCCGATTGGCGGCCGCCAACGGTCCGAACGACCTGGATCGGACCCGGATGACGTCGTCGAGGTGCTCTTTGGCGATGTCGACGAACCGCAGCGCATCAGTCACAGCCAGACCCTACGACGTGCTCCCCCGGACCCGCGAAGCGATTACTTCTTGTCGGTGACCCAGAGATTGATGACGCCCTGTACTACGACCGTCCCGTCGGCCCGGGTGGCCTTCACCTGGACCGGTACGTCGGGGCCTGCCGTCCACGCGTCCGGGTCGGTCTCGGCCGAGCAGGTGAGGTCCGAGGTGGACTTGGCGAGGTACGCGACCTCCATGCCCTTCGGCAGCCAGCGCTTACCGCTGGGGACGGTCGCCTCGGCCAGCGCACCCATGGCCGCCTCCAGCCCGTTGCAGACGGCGATGGCGTGCACGGTGCCGATGTGGTTCTGCACAGCCCGCCGCTTCGGCAGCACGAGGGACGCGTAGTTCGGGCTCACCTGGATGAACCGCGGCCGCACCGACCGGAAGTACGGCGCCTTCCACGTGAACGCCACCGAGAACAGCCGCGAGCCACCCGGGACTCCGCGCAGCCTCTCCCACATGCCCAGCACCTCGTTCGCCATGCCGAGAGATGTTACTCGTGAGTCACTTAACTGTCGAGCATCCCCGCGCAGCGGGATTTAGACGATTCAATTCGGCGCCGATAGACTGCCTGCGATGGCAACTCCGAGCATCAAGGAAGTCGCGCACCGGGCCGGGGTCTCCGTCGGCACGGTCAGCAACGTGCTCAACCGCCCGGCGATCGTCGCCCCCGCCACCCGGCAACGCGTGCTGGACACCATCCAGGCGCTGGGCTTCGTCCGCAACGAGGCCGCCCGCAACTTGCGCGTCGGCCGCGGCCGGACGGTCGGCCTGGTGGTCCTCGACGTGGCCAACCCGTTCTTCACCGACCTCGCCGAGGGCGCCGAGTCGCTGGCCTACGAGCACGACACCGTGGTGATGCTCTGCAACAGCAAGACCGACCCGGTCCGGGAAGGCCATCACCTCGACCAACTCGAGCAGCAGCGGGCCTTCGGCATCCTCATCACTCCCTTTGACAGCAACGATCCGAGGCTGCGCGGACTCGTGGCCCGGGGTACGCCGGTGGTGCTGGTGGATCGCGCCGCGGACGGCGGGCTGTGCTCGGTCTCGGTCGACGACAAGCTCGGCGGGCGGCTGGCCGGCACGCATCTGATCGAGTCCGGCCACCGGCGGATCGCCTTCATCGGCGGACCGCTCACCATGCAACAGGTCGCCGACCGGCAGGCCGGCCTGACCACCACGGTCGAGCAGGCCGGCGACGTCGCTCTGGAGATCATCGAGGTCGAGGTGATGGGCGTCGCCCACGGTCGCGCGGTCGGCGAGGACCTCGCCGCCCTCTCCCCTCGATCGCGCCCGACCGCTGTGTTCTGCGCGAACGACCTGCTGGCGTTGGGGTTCCTGCAGGCGATGGCCGCGGCGAACCTGCGGGTTCCGCAGGATGTCGCGATCGTGGGTTACGACGACATCGGCTTCGCCGCGGCGGCCGCCGTACCGCTGTCATCCGTGCGGCAACCCGCCGGCCTGCTCGGCCGTACGGCGATGGAACTGCTCCAGGAGGAGGTCGAGGACGCCGATCGGCACCGGCACCGCCAGGTGATCTTCCAGCCGGACCTCGTCATCCGCCAGTCCAGCGACTTCGTCCGCCGCTGACCCAGCCCGGGGCAACGCCGGCACGGACCAAGTCGCCGGATCCCGACCGGAAGGACCTCGCGATGCTCTACAGCAACCCTCTGGCCTCCGCGGCGGATCTGGACGGCTTCCGGCTGGAGGGCGACGGCGCGATCTCCTTCCCGCTCGGCCGGATGCGACTCGAGAGCAGGCGCCCGCCGGAAGACGGCCAGGACGCGAATGTCGTGCTGTGGTGCCCCGAGGACTTCGGCCCGGACATCGCCATCGAGTGGGACTTCTGGCCGATTCGCGAACCGGGCCTGTGCATCCTGTTCTTCCACGCCAGGGGACGCAACGGCGAGGACCTGTTCGATCTCGCGCCGCGCACCGGCCCGTACGAGCAGTACCACCACGGCGATCTGGACACGTACCACGTCTCGTACTTCCGCCGTCGCTGGCCCGCGGAACGCGCCTTGCACACCTGCAACCTGCGCAAGAGCCACGGCTTCCACCTCGTCGCCCAGGGGCCGGACCCGCTGCCGGCCGTGCTGGACGCACAAGGCCCGTACTCGCTGCGGCTCTCGGTCCGGCAGGGCGAGATCACCTTCGCCGTCGACGGCCTCGTCTCGTTCGGCTGGCGCGACGAGCAACCACTGCGCGGCGGCAAGGTCGGCTTCCGGCAGATGGCGCCGATGATCGGCGACTACGCGAACCTGCGGATTTCGCAGCTCTGAGCGCATCGCTGGGCAACCGCTTGCCCGGATCCTGACAACCGCTTTCCGAAGCCTTGACAGTTGAGACGATTCAACCATACGGTCACACCACTTTTCGTCCGTCATGGCTCCGCTACAAGGCAGGTACGCTCATGAAACACTGCCCGGCCATCCCCTGGCCGTCCTCCGTCCGCGAGCGCCGATGAGTTCGCCTGGTTGGTCGATCCGGTTCTACGAGGCCGCCGACGAACTCGTCTGGGCGATCAAGCTCAACTTCCTGTGGATCGGCTTCACCCTGCTCGGCGGTGTCGCTCTGGGTATCGGACCGGCCACGCTCACGGCGTACAACCTGGCCAGACGCAGGTCTTTCGGTGAATCGTTTCACGCTTGGCCCGCGTTTCGGGCCGGTTTCCGGCGTGATTTCGCCCGCGGTTCACTCCTCGTGCTGCCCCTGCTGGCCCTGGCCGTCGTCCTCGTCGGCAACTACCTGTACTTCGCCTCGCTCGGCGCCGCGGCGGCGATCCCCCGGCTCGCCTGCTTCGCCGCCCTGGTGGTGCTGACCGTCATCACCGCGTACCTGCTCCCGCTGGCCGTGCACTACGACCTGCGGACCCGCGAACTGTTGCCCAAGGCATCGCTGGTCGCGATCTCGCGGCCGGCCTCGTCCATCGTCCTGCTCTTCGTCCTGGCCACCATCGGCTACCTGTCGAAGACCTTCCCGGTCTTCGGGCTGGTGCTGGCCGCCGGTGGCTGGATCCAGCTGAACACCTGGCTCTGTCTGCGCTTCTTCGCCGAGAACGAGGCGCGCCTGCACCTGAAAGGGAACTCATGACCATCCTCTCCCGCCGGCGTCTCGCCGTCACCGTCGCGCTGTCGACGGCACTCCTCGCCTCCGCCTGCTCCGGCGGTGACGACGCCGCCGAGCAGGCCGCCGGCACCGAACTGACAGCGATGGCACCGCTGTTCGGCACCGCCCCGGATCCGAACGGCGAACTGCAGCAGGCCGTCGAGAAACTCGTCGGCAAGAAACTCAAGGTCACCTGGGTGCCGAACGCGGAGTACGGCGACAAGACCAACGTCACGCTGGCCTCGGACAACATCCCGGACCTGATGGTGATCAACGAGAAGAGCCCGTCGTTCGTGAAGGCGGCCGAGGCCGGCGCCTTCTGGGACCTGACCGGCAAGCTGGACAAGTACCCGAACCTCAAGCCGGCCGACGAGCAGACCAGCAAGAACACGATGGTCAACGGCAAGACGTACGGCATCTATCGGGTCCGGCCGCTGCTGCGGTCCGGGATCGTGATCCGCAAGGACTGGCTGGCCAAGCTCGGGCTGCAGGAGCCCAAGACCGTCGAGGACCTGTACGCCGTCGCCAAGGCGTTCACCGAGCGCGACCCGGACGGCAACGGCAAGAAGGACACCTACGGCCTGATCATCCCGAAGTGGCCCGGCGGGTACGGCAGCGCCAGCCCGTACGACGTGGTCGAGACGTGGTTCGGCGCGCCGAACGGCTGGGGTGATCGCGGCGGCAAACTGGTCCCGGGCTTCGACACCCCGGAGTTCCTCGAGGCCAACCGCTGGCTGCGCAAGTGGGTCTCCGAGGGCCTGGTGAACAAGGACTTCGCCACCTTGGACAGCGCGAACTGGAACGACCCGTTCGTGCAGGGCAAGGGCGGCATGATCATCGACGTCAACGTCCGGGGGACGCAACTGCTCGACCTGTTCAAGGAGAAGACCCCCAAGGACTTCGACAAGGTCACCCTGGTCGGGAACCTGGCCCGGGCCGACGGGAAGAAGTTCTCCTACCCGTTCACCGGCTACAACATGGTGATCGCGATCTCCAAGCAGCACATCCGCACCGAGGAGCAGCTGGACCAGACCCTGCAGGCGCTGGACAAGCTGCAGTCCAAGGAAGGCTCGATCCTGCTCACCAACGGGATCGAGGGCCGCAACTTCAAGGCCGAGGGCAACTATGCCGTCCCGCTGAACCAGAGCGACCCGAAGGTCAAGGCGATCCAGAACGACGTCGACAAGGCCTTCATCCAGCTCGGTACCCGGGCCAGCGTCGGCATGGGCGCGTACCAGCTGAAGCCGAACGACGCGGCCAGCCGCGCGATGCGGGAGAAGTTCGACGTCCTGATGAACGAGGACCTGAAGACCGCGGTGTTCAACCCGGTGCTCGGCGTCATCGCGCCGACCGCGACCTCGAAGGGCCAGACGCTGCAGAACATCATCCCCGACGCCCGGATCAAGTACCTGTCCGGCGCGATCACCGAGGACCAGTTGAAGGCGGAGATCAAGCGCTGGTACGACAGCGGCGGCACCCAGATCGCCCAGGAGACCAACGACCTCGCCGCGAAGGTCGGCGGCTGACCGAGTCCATCCAGGCGGGCCCGGGCAGGTCCCGGGCCCCCTCGACGAAGGGAGGGCGCCATGGCCACCGATCTGGCGCCGGACCAGGTGGTGCCCCCCGCCTTGCCGATGACGAGCGGCGCATCAGGGGGCCCGCGCCGCAAGCGGCGAGCTCGCCGACGGCCGCTGATGCGGGACCTGTTCCGCTACCGCTGGCTGTATCTGCTGCTGCTGCCCGGGCTCGCGTACTTCATCGTCTTCAAGTACCTGCCGATGTACGGCCTGACCATCGCGTTCAAGGACTACGTGCCCTTCCTCGGGTACTCCGGCAGCGAGTGGGTCGGCCTCGAGCACTTCCGGGAGCTGTTCACCGGTCCGGACTTCGGCCGGCTGATGTTCAACACCCTGCTGCTGGCGCTGCTCACGATCGTCTTCGTGTTCCCGGCGCCGATCGTCGTCGCCCTGCTGCTGAACGAACTGCGGGTCCGGGTGCTGAAGCGGTCGGTGCAGTCGTTGATCTACATCCCGCACTTCCTGTCCTGGACGATCGTCGCCTCGGTGACGTACCTGCTGTTCTCGGTCGACTTCGGCGTGGTCGCCGGCTGGATCCACGGCCTGGTCGGCGGCGAGAAGGTGGACTACGTCGCGCAGGCCGACTGGTTCCGGCCGCTGATCGTGCTGCAACTGCTGTGGAAGCAGACCGGCTGGGGCACGATCATCTATCTGGCCGCGCTGGCCGGTGTCGACTCGCAGTTGTACGAGGCGGCCCGGGTGGACGGCGCGGGGCGGTGGCGTCAGTTCTGGCACATCACCCTGCCCGCGATCCGGCCGACCATCGTGGTGATGGCCATCCTGACCTCCGGCCACCTGATGGACTCCGGCTTCGAGCAAATCTGGCTGATGACCACCTCGCTCAACCGCGACGTGGCCGACGTGTTCGACACCTTCGTGTACTACGTCGGCATCACCCAGGGTTCGTTCAGCTACGCGACCGCCGTCGGCCTGTTCAAGGGCCTGGTCGGAGTAGTGCTGATCTTCGGCTCCAACTGGCTGGCCAAGCGCATGGGCCAGCGAGGCCTGTTCTGAAGGGGATGTGACGATGCCGAGAAAGCAATCCGTGCGGTACTACGACTCCCGCGGCAGCCGCGCCTTCGACGTGGTCAACGGGGTGCTGCTGACCGGCCTCGCGCTGGTCACCGTGCTGCCCCTGCTCTACGTCCTGGCGGCGTCGTTCGCGACCGAGTCGGAGATCAGCTCGCGGCCGTTCTTCCTGTGGCCGGAGAAGTTCGTCACCGACACCTACCAGTACATCTTCTCCACCGACACCTTCGTCCGCGCGCTGCTCACCACGATCTGCGTGACGGCCGTCGGCACTGTGGTGCAGTTGTTCCTCACGCTGACCATGGCCTACCCACTCGCCAAGCGGCATCTGCCGGGACGCGCCCTGGTGCTGAACCTGGTCATCTTCACGCTGGTCTTCAGCGGCGGGATGATCCCGACCTATCTGGTGGTCCGCGACCTGGGGCTGCTGGACAGCTACCTCGCGCTGATCCTGCCGCTGGCGATCAACCCGTTCTACCTGATCGTGGTGAAGAGCTTCTTCCAGGAACTTCCCGAGGCGCTGGAGGAGGCGGCGCGGATCGACGGCTGCAACGAACTGAACGTCTTCCTGCGGATCGTGCTGCCGTTGTCGAAGCCGATCATCGCGACGTTCTCGCTGTTCTACGCGGTGGCGATCTGGAACGACTACATGTCCCCGCTGCTCTACATCGACGACAGCAAGAAGTGGACGCTGCAGATGATCGTCCGCCAGCTCACCGCCACGAACGCCGACTCCGCGAACGTGCTGCAGCAACTGGAGACGGTGACGTTCCCCGAGCAGGGCCTCAAGTTCGCGGTGGTGGTCGTCGCGACCCTGCCGATCCTGCTCTTCTACCCCTTCCTGCAAAAGCACTTCGCCAAGGGCGTGCTGATCGGATCGGTGAAGGAATGACGACAGTCCAGTGGCTCGAAACGCCTGCACGGCAAGGCGTGACCTGGGGTGTCCCGTGGTGCCGCGGCACCGTCGGCGCGGACAGCACCTTCGCGTTGGCCGACGACACACCCGTACAGAGCTGGGTCACGGCGACCTGGCCGGACGGTTCGGTCAAGTGGTCAGCCCATGCGATCGGACCCGCGGAACACCCGGCGACGTCGTACGATCTCGTTCCCGGTGAGGCGCCGGCCGGGCCGGCCGATCCGGTCGAGGTCACGGAAGCCGGCGGCGTGGTCCGCGTGCGGACAGGTGAGACCACCTGGGTGCTCGAAGCGCCGCACCTGATCAAGACCATCCAGTACGGCGACCGCGAGGTGGTCCGTGACGTGCGGCTGGTGAGCTTGCGCCAGGACGCACCCGACGAGGACCTCGGCAGCACCAGGCAACACACCACCGCGCAGGTCGAGCGGATCGTGGTCGAGCAGGACGGGCCGGTTCGTGCCGTGCTCAGGCTGGAAGGCAGACACGGCGACTGGCTGCCGTTCAGCGTCCGCCTGTACTTCTACGCGGGCGCGACCGACGTACGGGTTGTGCACAGCTTCGTCTGGGACGGTGATCCCGACCACGACTTCCTGGCCGGGCTCGGCCTGAGCGCCGACGTGGTAATGCGCGACGATCCGCACGACCGGCACGTTCGGCTGGCGGGCCCAGCCGGCTTCCTCACCGAGGCGGTCCGCGGGCTGACCGGCTTGCGCCGAGATCCCGGCGAGCCCGTACGCCGGGCGCAGGTGGCAGGCCGTCCCGTGGGAGAGATCCCCAACCCCGAGGTGTCTGAGCGGCTGCACCTGATCCCCCAGTGGACCGACTACACGCTCGACCAGAGCAGCGCCGACGGCTTCACCCTGCGCAAGCGGACCGGGCCGGAGCAGGCCTGGGTGACGATCCCCGCGGGCACCAGGTCGCCGGGCTACGGGTATGTCGGTGGTGTCAGCGGCGGACTCGGCTTCGGCCTGCGGGACTTCTGGAAGCTCCACCCCACCCGCCTCGACATCCGTGGGGCCGCAACCGACCTGGCCACCGCGACGGTGTGGATGTGGTCGCCCAGCGCGCCCGCGATGGACGTGCGCTACTGGCACGACGGGATGGACCAGGACAGCTACCAGGAGCAACTCGAAGGCCTGGAGATCACCTACGAGGATTACGAGCCTGGCTTCGGCAACGCCCACGGCATCGCCCGCATGCACGAGCTCACCTTGCGCGTGCACGACACCACACCGACGGCCGAGGAGTTGGCCGAGCACGCCGCACTCCTCAACTCCCCCGGCCTGCTGACCGCTTCCCCTGCTTGGCTTCTGCAGGCCGGGGTGTTCGGCAGCTGGGCGCTCCCCGATGCCGACCACCAGGACATCGAGGGCCGGCTGAACTTCCTCTTCCAGTACTACGTGAGCCAGCGCGAGCAGCGCCGCTGGTACGGGTTCTGGGACTACGGCGACGTCATGCACTCGTACGACCGCGACCGGCACACCTGGCGGTACGACGTCGGCGGCTACGCCTGGGACAACTCCGAGCTCTCGCCGGATCTCTGGCTCTGGTACCAGTACCTCCGAACCGGCCGAGCCGACGTGTTCCGCTTCGCCGAGGCCATGACCCGCCACACCGGTGAGGTCGACGTCCACCATCTCGGCCGGTGGAAAGGCCTCGGCTCGCGCCACAACGTGCAGCACTGGGGTTGCAGTTGCAAGCAACTCCGGATTTCCAGTGCGATCTACCGCCGCTTCTACTTCTACCTGACCGCCGACGAGCGCACTGGCGATCTGCTCGACGAGTTGGCCACTGCCGAGGAGACCTTCCTGGCGGTGGATCCACTGCGCAAGGTGCGCACCGACGTCTACACCCCGGACCCGCGCGCCCTGTCGGTGGGCCTCGGAGTGGACTGGGGTGCATTGGCCGCGGCCTGGCTCACCCGGTGGGAGCGCTACGGCGACGAGCGAGCCCGCGCACGGCTGATGGGGACGATGGCCGACATCGCCGCACTGCCGTACGGCTTCCTCACTGGGCAGGCCGTGCTCGACCTGTCCACCGGCCGGTTCGACACCAGCAGGGACGGTGTCTCGGTTTCTCATCTGTCAGCTGTTTTCGGCCTGCCTGAGATCTGCTCCGAGCTCATCGACCTCGACCTCGACGTCCCCGGGTTCGAGAAGGCTTGGCTGGACTATTGCAGGCTCTACCTCGCCCCTGCCGACCAGCAGGCGGCCGAGGTGGGCCACGCACTGGAAGGCATCTCGCTGGTCCAGGCACACAGCCGCCTCGCCGCGTACGCCGCCGCGCGGACGGGTGATGTCGAGCTGGCCCAGCTGGCCTGGCGCAAGTTCTTCCTCGACGAAGGCGACCAGCTCAACCGCAACGCCCTGCAACGTGAACCCTCCTGGCGCACGACCGCGATCAGCGGCGCGCTGATGCCCGTCGACGAGGCCGTGTTCGTGAGCACGAACGACGCCGCGCAGTACGGGCTGGCCGCGATCCAGAACCTCGCCCTCATCCCCGAACACCGAACCAGCAAAGGTGAAACGGCATGGAGATCACCCGACGCCAAGTCCTAGCCGGACTGGCCGCCGCCCCGGTGGCGTCCCTCCTCGACACCCCCGCCGCGGCCGCAAGGCCCGCCGCGGTACCCGAAGTGAAGCTCAGCTGGCTGGAAGGCCGGCCGGGCAGCGCGGCCGTGACAACCTGGGGTACGCCGTGGCCGAAGGGCTCCGTGCGGCCGGACCAGACGTTCGCGCTCACGGCGGCGGACGGCAGCGCAGTACCGGTGCAAAGCTGGCCGACGGCGTACTGGCCGGACGGAACGCTCAAGTGGAGCGCCCACGCGATCGCCGCCGACGCACCGGCTCATTCCTACACACTCAAAGCCGGTACTGCGACCGCGCCCGCCGTCGCGGTGACCGTCACGGACGCGAAGAACTACCTCGACGTCGACACCGGCGTGATCCGGGCCCGCATCCGCAAGGACGGCGCGGAACTGATCAGCCAGGTGTGGCGCGGTGCGGTCGAGATCGCCCGGAAGGGCCGGCTGGTCAACCTCAAGCAGGACAAGATCGCCGAGGACGAGGAGGCGACGACCAGCCGGGACCGGTTCGAGAGCGACATCACCTCGGTCAAGGTCGAGCAGGCCGGGCCGGTGCGCGCCGTCGTACGGATCGATGGCCGGCACACCAACGCCAAGGGCAAGTCCTGGCTGCCGTTCACGGTCCGGCTGTACTTCTACGCCGGCGCGGAGAACATCCGGATGGTGCACACCTTCGTCTACGACCGGGACGGGCAGCACGACTACATCGCCGGACTCGGGGTCCGGTTCCGGGTGCCGTTGCGCGACGCGACGTACGACCGGCACGTTCGCTTCGTCGGCGCGGGACACGGTCTGCTCAGCGAAGCGGTCAAAGGCATCACCGGCCTGCGTCGCGATCCCGGTGCCGCCGTACGGGCGGCGCAGATCGCCGGGACCAAGCTGCCCGACCCTGCCACCTGGGACCAGCGGGTGACCACCCGCCTGCAGTACATCCCGGAGTGGGGCGACTACACGCTCAGCCAGCTGTCGGCAGACGGCTTCACAGTGCGGAAGCGGACCAAGCAGGGGAACGGCTGGGTCCCGGTCGACCAGGGCGAGCGTGCGTCCGGGCTCGGCTACGTGGGCGGGGTCAGCGGTGGGCTCGCCTTCGGGCTGCGCGACTTCTGGCAGCGGCACCCCACCCAGTTGGACATCAGGGGTGCCCACACCGACGAGGCCGAGGTCACCGTCTGGCTCTGGTCGCCCGACGCCGGCCCGATGGACACCCGCTTCTACCACGACGGCATGGGCCAGGACACCTTCCCTGAGCAGCTCGAAGGGCTCAACATCACCTACGAGGACTACGAGCCCGGCTTCGGTACGCCGTACGGGGTCGCTCGGACCAGTGAGCTGACCTTCTGGGCGCTGGCCGCGACCCCGACGGCCGAACGGCTCGGCGCGATGGCCGACCAGGTCCGCACTCCTCCCCAGCTGATCAACCCGGTGGACCACCTGGTCACGACGAAGGTGTTCGGCGGGCTGGTCACGCCGGTGGACCGGTCGCACCCCGCGAAGAAGGCGATCGAGGACCACCTGGACTTCCTGTTCGACTACTACCGGGGACAGGTCGAGCAGCGCCACTGGTACGGGTTCTGGGACTACGGCGACATCATGCACACGTTCGACGAGGACCGGCTGGTCTGGCGGTACGACATCGGCGGGTACGCCTGGGACAACTCCGAGCTGTCGCCCGACCTCTGGCTCTGGTACGCCTTCCTCCGGTCGGGGCGGGCCGACATCTTCCGCTTCGCCGAGGCGATGACCCGGCATACCGGCGAGGTCGACGTCTACCACCTCGGGCAGTGGGCCGGACTCGGCACTCGGCACGGCGTGCAGCACTGGGCGGACAGCGCCAAGCAGCAGCGGATCAGCACGGCCATCTACCGCCGGTTCTTCTACTACCTCACCGCGGACGAGCGCACCGGTGACCTACTGTCCGAACTGGTCGACTCCGACCGGACCTTCCTGGTGCTCGATCCGCTCCGGAAGATCCGCACCGAGCCGTACACGCCGGACCCGCACGCCCTGGCCATCGGGCTCGGCACCGACTGGAGCGGGCTGGCCGCCGCCTGGCTCACCGAGTGGGAGCGGCAAGGGCCCAAGGCGGCGATCGCCAGAACCAAGCTGCTCGGGACGATGGAGACCATCGCCGCGATGCCCAACGGCTTCGTCACCGGCGGCGGACTGTACGACCTGGACACCGGGCGATTCGCGCCGGTCACCGCGAAGACGGTGAGCGTGTCCCATCTCAGCGCGATGTTCGGCCAGGTGGAGATCTGTGCCGAACTCATCGACCTGGTCGAGATGCCGGCCTTCGAACAGGCGTGGCTGCAGTACTGCCGGCTCTACAACGCCAGCCGGGCCGAGCAGACCGCCGAGTGCGGCGCACACTTCGGCAACCTCATCCTGCGCCAGGGCCACGCACGCCTCACCGCGTACGCCGCCGCCCGGCTGGACCGGGACGACCTGGCCGCCCGCGCCTGGCGGGAGTTCTACACCGGCGACGGCTACGCACCGACGCTGCCGTGGACCGCCCAGCCGGTCGCCTCGACCCTCAACCCCACGGAAGCGGCCACCTGGGTCTCCACCAACACCACAGCCCTCTACGGCCTGGCCGCCATCCAGACTCTCGCCCTGGCCGGCGACCAGATCACCAACCCCTGACGGGATGGCCGGGGTCGGTCAGCCGACCTCGGCCATGACCTCGTCGGAGACGTCGTAGTTGGCGTAGACGTTCTGGACGTCGTCGCTGTCCTCGAGGGCGTCGATCAGGCGGAAGATCTTGCCGGCGCCCTCGGCGTCCAGCTCGACCGTCATCGACGGGACGAACGAGGCGTCGGCCGACTCGTAGTCGATCCCGGCGTCCTGCAGCGCGGTCCGGACCTTGACCAGGTCACTGGCCTCACTGATCACCTCGAACGTGTCGCCCTGGTCGTTGACCTCGTCGGCGCCGGCCTCGAGCACGGCCTCCATCACGTCGTCCTCGGTGTAGGTCTTGCCGTCCTGCTCCTTGGCCAGCACGATGACGCCCTTGCGGTTGAACAGGTACGCGACGCTGTTCGGGTCCGCGAGCGAGCCGCCGTTGCGGGTCATCGCGGTCCGGACGTCGGCCGCGGCCCGGTTCCGGTTGTCGGTCAGGCACTCGATCAGCATCGCCACACCGTTCGGGCCGTAGCCCTCGTAGGTGATCGACTGCCAGTCGGCGCCACCGGCCTCGGCACCGGAACCGCGCTTGACCGCGCGGTCGATGTTGTCGTTCGGCACCGACGACTTCTTGGCCTTCTGGACCGCGTCGTACAGGGTCGGGTTACCCGACAGGTCGCCGCCGCCGGTCCGCGCCGCCACCTCGATGTTCTTGATCAGCTTCGCGAAGAGCTTGCCGCGCCTCGCGTCGATGACGGCCTTCTTGTGCTTCGTGGTGGCCCATTTGGAGTGGCCTGACATCGCGAACCCAACCCTTCTACCGCCTGCTACTGACTGAGAGGTCGCGCACCAGATCGGCGAAGTACCCGTGCAGCCGAGCGTCCCCGGTCATTTCCGGATGGAACGACGTGGCCAGCAACCGATCGTGGCGAACCGCGACGATCCTACTGCGTTGTGCCTCCGGCCCCACCCGGTCCCACCCTGCGTCGGGGCCAGAGCTCACGGTCGAGAGCACCTCGACGTCCCTACCGACCCGTTCCACCCACGGTGCCCGGATGAACACGGCGTGGTACGGCGTGTCGAACGCGGCGAAGTCCAGGTCCGCCTCGAACGAGTCCACCTGCCGCCCGAAGGCGTTCCGGCGGACGGTCACGTCGAGCCCGCCGAGCGTCTCCTGGCCTTCGATCCCGCCGGTGATCTCGTTGGCCAGCATGATCATCCCGGCGCAGGTGCCGAACACCGGCAGCCCGTCCGCGATCCGCTTCTGCAACGGCTCGAACAGGTCGAAAGACCGGGCCAGCTTGTCCATCGTGGTGGACTCGCCGCCGGGCAGGATCAGCCCGTCGACCTCGGCCAGCTCCGACGGACGTCGTACGGGGCGACCCTCGACGCCGACCTGGGCCAGCATCGCCAGATGCTCCCGCACGTTGCCCTGCAGGGCGAAGACGCCGATCACCTTCACAGCTGAATCCTCCGTTGCCAGTTCACGGTCACTTCGATGCGGCCCTCGTCGAAGGTGGCGGGGAGCTCGCGTTCCTGCAGGAGAGCCAGGATGTCCTCCAGCAGCGGCTCCCCCGGCGCCACGTTGGCGGTGTCGGGGTGCCAGACCTTCAACTCCAGCATTCCGAAGTCGACGGCGTGCCAGACGTCCGTGTCGGTGAAGAACACCAGTCCCTTGGGGGCGGTGGCGGACTCCAGCGCCTCCCGGGCGGCGTGGTGGTCGGACGTGTAGCGGACCACCACGAGCCCGAGCGACTCCAGCTCATTCAGTACTACGTCCAGCCGGTCTGGGTCGGTCTCGACCGGCCAGGTCTCCTCGTCGGCAGACAGGTCGGCGAGCGCCTCAGCGATCAGCTCCGGTGCGACGGCCGCCGGGTCCGCCGCTGGGGCATCCTCCTGCACGGCCTCAGTGAGCGCCGCCGTCAAGGCGGCGCGGTCGGCGTACCCGGAGCGGACCAGGACGCGGGCGAGCCCGCGCAACTCCCGGGCTACCCGCTCCCCGATCGCCTGGTCCGTCACAGTCCGCGCTCCTGGAAGCCGGCTGGACTTGTCACCAGCCGCGCTCTGCGAGCCGGTGCGGCTGCGGGATCTCGTCGACGTTGATACCGACCATGGCCTCGCCGAGACCGCGGGACACCTTGGCCAGGACGTCCGGGTCGTCGTAGAAGGTGGTGGCCTTGACGATCGCCTCGGCCCGCTGGGCCGGGTTGCCGGACTTGAAGATGCCGGAGCCGACGAAGACGCCCTCGGCACCGAGCTGCATCATCATCGCCGCGTCGGCCGGGGTGGCGATGCCACCGGCGGTGAACAGCACGACCGGCAGCTTGCCGGCGGCCGCGACCTCCTTGACCAGCTCGTACGGCGCCTGCAGCTCCTTGGCCGCGACGTACAGCTCGTCCTCGGGCAGGTTCTGCAGCTTGCGCAGCTCCTGGCGGATCTGGCGCATGTGGGTGGTCGCGTTGGACACGTCACCGGTGCCGGCCTCGCCCTTGGAGCGGATCATCGCCGCGCCCTCGGTGATCCGGCGCAGCGCCTCGCCCAGGTTGGTCGCGCCGCAGACGAACGGAACGGTGAAGTTCCATTTGTCGATGTGGTTCGCGTAGTCGGCCGGGGTGAGCACCTCGGACTCGTCGATGTAGTCGACGCCGAGGCTCTGCAGCACCTGCGCCTCGACGAAGTGACCGATCCGGGCCTTGGCCATCACCGGGATCGACACGGAGCTGATGATCGAGTCGATCATGTCCGGGTCGCTCATCCGGGAGACGCCGCCCTGGGCGCGGATGTCGGCCGGGACCCGCTCGAGCGCCATCACCGCGACGGCGCCGGCGTCCTCGGCGATTTTGGCCTGCTCGGCGGTGACGACGTCCATGATCACGCCACCCTTGAGCATCTCGGCCATACCCCGCTTGACCTTCGCGGTACCGGTCTGCGGGCTGTTCTGGGGCTGGGTCACGGTCTCGGTCACTGCATCCTCCTGGTCGCGGCTCGTCACGGATCCAGCGTAGGCCGAGTGGACTGACAACCTTCAGTCCACCTCGAATCAACTGGACTGAGCCAGCGCCGTCCCCAACCGGGCCACCACCAGCCGCAGCGTGGCCGGCGGCGCCGTGAACGGGATCCGGATGTGCCGCCGGTCCGTGCCGTCCGGCGTGAACAGATCCCCCGCGCCCAGCAGCAGACCCTGCTCCCGCGCCGCCTCCAGCACCCGCCGCGCCCGGACCTCGGTGAACTCCAGCCAGAGCGTCATCCCACCGGTCGGCGTGGGCCACGCCACGCCGTCCAGCGTGTTCAGTCCGGCCTCCAGGGCCATCAGGTTGGCTTTGAGACGAGTTTTACGACGGGAGATCACCCGGTCGAGCCGGTCGAGGATCGCCTGGGCCAGGAGGTCGTCCAGGGCACTGGGCGACGTCACACTGAGCTGGGCCGACGTGTTGATCCGCCGTCGGAGTTGCCGTCCGGTGCGGACCCAGCCGACCCGCAGCCCACCCCAGACCGTCTTGCTGAGCGACCCGACACTGACTGTGCGCGGGTAGCGACTCAGCGGCTCAGCCTGCTCTCCACTGGCAAGCCAAAGCGGGCGCATGGTCTCGTCGCTGATCAGGGCGGCGTCATACCTCCGGGCGATCTCGACCACCGCTGTACGGCGGTCCGCGGGCAGGCTCAAGCCCGTGGGGTTGTGGTTGTCCGCCTGCAGGTAGATCACCTTCGGCTTGTGCCTTCTACAGAGGTGAGCGAGCTGATCCGTGTCCCAGACGCCTGCAGGCCAGCCCACCACGTCCAGGCGGTGCCGTCGCAGCAGGTCGAAGGCAGCCGGGTAGGTCGGGGACTCGGTGATCGCCACTCCGGGTCCGAGGTCCAAGCCGGCTAGTGCCGCATTGAGCCCGGCCGCGGCACCTACTGTCAGAGTCAGTTGGCCTGGCTCGGTCGGGACTCCCTCGAGGGTCAGCCGCTCTGCGAGCGCAGTACGGAGGTCTAGGGAACCGCCGGAGGGCGGGCCGTCGCCGCCCATGGCATGCGGGAGTCCTTCAGCGACTATCTGCGCAGCAACCTCGGCTACATCGTGCGGTGCGGCAGTAGTGGCGAACCGCAGGTCCAGTACGGGCTGATCCCCGGCAGTGACGGTCGACGCCGGCGCAATTGGGTCCAGCAGCCGGTCGAGCGGCCTGACGTGGGTGCCAGACCCCCGCTTCGTCTCCAGTACTCCGTCCGCCCGCAACTGATCCAGAGCCCGTACTACGGTCACCCGGCTGAGCCCGAGCCGCTCGGCCAGCACCCGCTCAGACGGCAACCGGGACCCGATCGAGAGGTCGCCCCGCTCGATCCGGCGCAGCACCAACGCCTCGACCTGCTCGGTCTTGGTCCCGTCCGCCGGATCCAGATCGCTCCCCCGCCACATAAGTCCAGTCTCCCACTATTGGCCTCACATCCCGCGATTGTCGGTGTGAGGTGTGAGGATTCGGGCATGGACGAGCGGTGGGCGATCGCGCCGGCGGAGGGTGGTGGGGCGCTGCTGGTCGCCCTGCATCCCGACGGGCAGCCTGCCGGTGAGGTGTTGCGAGAGCCGGATCTGGCGGCCGCTGTCGGGTCGCGCCCACAGGTCACTCGGTGGGTGTGGAGGTCCACGCCAGAGATCTACCCGCGGCTGCTGGCCTCCGGGGTGCGGGTTGACCGGTGTTACGACGTCGAGTGCGCCGAGGTGCTGCTGCTCGGGCACGAAGGGCGTCTCGGAGAGCCACGATCCGCGGCGGCTGCCTGGGCCCGACTGACGAACAAGCCAGTGCCGGCTGATCCGCCCCTGCGCGCGGCGACTCCCGGCGAGCAGTCCTCGCTGTTCGAGATCCAGGAGGAGCCGATCTCCTTCGAGGCGCTGCTGCGGGTCTACGCCGACCAGATCCGCCGGCACCAGTCAGCGGAGTACCCGGATCGCATGCGGCTGTTGACCGCCTCCGAGTCCTCCGGGATGTTGGTGGCGGCCGAGATGGACCGGGCCGGGTTGCCGTGGAGTGCCGAGACGCATCGTGCGTTGCTGACCGAGTTGCTCGGTGAGCGGTTCGCGGGCAGTGGCGAGCCCAGACGGCTGACCGAGCTGGCGGACCAGGTGTCCGAGGCGTTCGGCCGGCGGGTCAGGCCGGATCTCCCGGCCGATGTGCTGAAGGCGTTCAAGCAGGCGGGCCACCAGGTCAGCTCGACCAGGAAATGGGAGCTCGAGGGCATCGATCATCCGGCGGTCGCGCCACTGCTGGAGTACAAGACGCTCTACCGGATCTACACGGCCAACGGGTGGAGCTGGCTGAACGACTGGATCCACGACGGCCGGTTCCGGCCCGGCTTCATCCCGGGCGGCACGGTGTCGGGCCGCTGGGTGACGAACGGCGGCGGCGGGCTCCAGATCCCGAAGGTGATCCGTCGCGCGGTGGTTGCCGATCCCGGGTGGCGCCTGGTGGTCGCGGACGCCTCCCAGCTGGAGCCGCGGGTGCTGGCCGCGATCTCACGCGATCCCGGGCTGATGGAGGTCGCCGGAGATGCCGGGGATCTCTACAAAGCCGTGTCGGACAAGGCGTTCTCGGGCGATCGCGCGATGGCGAAGCTCGCCGTGCTGGGCGCCGTCTACGGGCAGACCTCGGGCGACGGGTTGAAGAACCTGGCCGCGCTCCGGAAGCGATTCCCGAAGGCGGTCGCCTACGTGGACGACGCGGCCAGGGCCGGTGAGGAAGGGCGGCTGGTCAGGACGTGGCTCGGCCGGACCTGCCCGCCGTCCGGCTCGCCGATCGACGCGGCGATGCTGGAAGGACCGTCCGAGGAGCGCCCGACGGATGCCCGGCACGCGCGGGCGCGAGGGCGCTTCACCCGGAACTTCGTCGTCCAGGGCAGCGCCGCCGACTGGGCCCTGCTCATGATGGCCGCGCTGCGCCAATCGATCACCGACCTCAAGGCCGAGCTGGTCTTCTTCCAGCACGACGAGGTGATCGTGCACTGCCCCGCCGACGAGGCCGACCAGGTCGCGGCGGCGATCCAGGCGGCCGGCGACCTGGCCGGCCGGATCACCTTCGGCGCGACCCCGACGCGGTTCCCGTTCACCACCGCGATCGTGGAGTGCTACGCCGACGCCAAGTGATCCGGCAGGCCGTAGAGCGCGAAGTCGGTGGTTTCGAAGGCGGTCATCTCGGCGATCTTGCCGTCCTCGATCCGGAACACGCTCAAGCCGAACGGACGGAAGATCGTGTCGCCCGGCTCCCGCAGGAAGTCGGCCAGCGCCGGCTGGCGGTTGACGCCCGCCACCAGGTACTGCCATTCGCCCCGGTAGGCGTCGCCTTCCGGCCCGAAGTTCGCCGCCAGAGCGCGGGTGGCGTCCTCCCGGCCGAAGAACCAGAACGGGTACGGCGGCATCGTGACCCGGATGTCCTCATGCATCAACGCGGCAAGCCCCGCCGCGTCAGCCCGCTCGAAGGCTTCCATGTACTTCGCGAGCAGCGCCTGCTCCTCTGCCGACGGATCCCCCGCCGGAGCCCACTCGGTACGACGCGGCGGTAGGTGCTCCCGTAGTACCGGGCGGGCTCGCTGCAGGGCGCTGTTCACCGAAGCGACGCTGGAGTCCAGCAGGTCGGCCGTCTCCTTCGCGGACCAGCCGAGCACGTCCCGGAAGATCAGTACTGCGCGCTGCCGCGCCGGCAGGTGCTGGATCGCGATCAGGAAGGCCAGCTCGATCGTCTCGCGCCGGACCACCTCGGCGTCGGGCTCCTCGGCACGGTCCAGCAGGACGTCCGGGAACGGCTGCAGCCAGGGCAGGTCGTCCCGGGCCGGCAGCGCCTCCTTCGGGAACGACGCGGGCTCCAGCTGATGTGGCAGCACCCGCTGCGGGCGGCGGGCGTCGTCGATGCAGGCGTTGGTCGCGATTCGGTACAGCCAGGCCCGTAGGGAGCGGCCGTCGCCGTGCTCGCCCTGGAAGGTGGCGCGCTTGCGCCAAGCCCGAAGGAAGGTCTCCTGCACCATGTCCTCGGCGTCGTCGAAGGAGCCGAGCATCCGGTAGCAGTGCACCCGCAACTCGTGCCGGTACTTCTCCGTCTGCTCCGCGAAGGTGTCCTCCGCCAGCTCGCTCATCAGCTGCCGTCCTCCAGTTCGATCGTGCTGGGCATCGGCGCGTGCCCAGCCAGCCGGAACCAGGTGACGAGTCGCCGCCGCCGCAGGTTCCGGGTCGAGACCACGATGTCGTTGTGGAACCGCCTGGCCAACTGGACCCGCCGCATCGCAGTACCGAGTTCTGCTGCCCAGGGTTCCACCTCGGCCGAGGTCGCGCCGACCGCCCGGGTCAGAACCGACTCCGCCTGCTCCCGCTCGTCGCCGTTCGCAGTACGGGCTCGGTGGGCCGCGTCCAGCAGCAGTAGCGACGATGCGGGGTCCAGTACGCCGCTGCCCGCGAGCTCGGCCACCAGGGCCGACCGGCGGGCCAGCTCCGTGTCGAGGACCGCTCGGGCCGTCTTCACCCGATGGTGCAGGCGGTCCAGCCGTCCTGCGGTCCAGCCGCAGTAGGCACCGAGCAGGAGCAGAAGAACTCCCAGCACGAAGAGGGCCCACGGAAGCGTCACCAGCACATTCGACCATCGATTACGGAGCGCTGACGGTCCGGGCGGATTGGGTAGTCGGGGGTCGCGGGACTTCTAGTGTCCCGTAAGCGAGATAGCTTGAACGATGGAGGTGTCCAGGTGCGTGCATCGCAAGGCGGAGAAGCGTCCTCGATGCTCTGGCATCGTGGACGTTTCTCCAACGCCGCGAGGTGCGTGCCTGGGCGCCTCCAGCGTTCAAGCTATCTCGCTTACGGGACACTAGGGTCGAACACATGGCAGAAATCGGCGTGATCGGCGGATCCGGCTTCTACTCGTTCCTCTCCGGCGCCCGGCCGGTCGAGGTGGCGACCCCGTTCGGCCCACCGAGCGAACCACCGGTCGTGGGCGAGGTGAACGGCCGCGAGGTCGCCTTCATCCCCCGGCACGGCGCGGACCACCGGTTCCCGCCGCACCGGGTCAACTACCGCGCGAACCTCTGGGCCCTCCACCACCTCGGCGCCCGCCAGATCCTCGGTCCCTGCGCCGTCGGCTCGCTCCGCCCTGAGCTCACTCCGGGCACGATCGTCGTCCCCGACCAGTACGTCGACCGCACGTGGGGTCGGGAGCACACCGTGTACGACGGTGCTCCGGTCGTGCACGTTTCTGCCGCCGACCCGTACTGCGCCAACGGCCGGGCGGCGGTGATTGCCGCAGGCAACGGCAAGGTGGTTGCCGGGGGCACCATGGTGGTGATCAACGGGCCGCGGTTCTCCACCCGGGCCGAGTCCCGGTGGCATGCGGATCAGGGCTGGTCGGTTGTCGGTATGACGGGTGCGCCGGAGGCGTCGATCGCCCGGGAGCTCGCGCTCTGCTACACCTCGATCGCCGTGGTCACCGACCACGATGCCGGTGTCGATGCGGGTGAGGGTGTCACGCACGCGGAGGTGCTGGAGGTCTTCGGGCGCAGCATCGATCGCCTCAAGACATTGCTTACGGAGGTGATCGGGCAACTTCCGAAGCCCGACGCCGACTGCACGTGCCGCCACTCCCTCGACGGGACGGCCGGAGAGGACCTCTGGTGAAAATCCTGCTCACTGGGGGTGCCGGCTTCATCGGCCGGCATGTCCACGCTCAACTGCTGACCGAAGGTCACGAGGTCGGAGTCCTGGACTCGCTCAGACCAGACGTTCACGGGCAACAGCCCGAGGCTGTCGAGCGGGCTTCCGGCGAGTTGACTGTCGGCGATGTTCGCGATGCCGCGGCGGTTGATCGCGCGCTTGACGGGGTTGACGCGGTGGTTCATCTGGCCGCGAAGGTTGGGCTCGGAGTCGACCTTGACGACATGGACGACTACGTGAGCAGCAACAGTCTGGGGACTGCGGTGTTGCTGCGGCAGATGGGCCGCCGGCAGGTGCGTCGGCTGGTCTACGCCAGTTCGATGGTCGTCTACGGCGAAGGGCACTACGACTGCGACCGGCACGGGCCGGTGGCGCCGGGGCCGCGGCGGGTCGAGGATCTGGAGCGCGGGCAGTTCGAACCGCCCTGCCCGAGGTGTGGCGCGTTCCTGCGGCCGGGTCTGGTTCATGAGGATGCCGCGCTGGACCCGCGGAACACCTACGCCGCCAGCAAGCTCAACGGTGAGCATCTCGCCGCCACTTGGGCTCGGGAGACCGGCGGGCAGGTCGCGGCCATGCGGTTCCACAACGTGTACGGACCAGGCATGCCTCGCGATACGCCGTACGCGGGGGTTGCGGCGATCTTCCGGTCCGCATTGGAGCGGGGTGAGGCGCCGAAGGTGTACGAGGACGGGGGGCAGCGTCGCGACTTCATCCATGTTCGCGACATCGCCACCGCGGTCGCGACGGCAATCTCGGCGGATCACCCGCCGTTCACCGCGTTCAACGTCGGCACCGGCACAGTCCGGACGATCGGCGACCTCGCCGCCGAACTCTCCACCGCCTACGACGGCCCGGCTCCGGTTGTCACTGGCGCCTACCGCCTCGGCGACGTGCGCCACATCACCGCATCCTCGGCCAAGCTCCGCGAAACCCTCGGCTGGAAACCCGACTACGACCTGACCTCAGGCATCGCCGACCTCTTGAAGGATTGACGGATCGGACCGCGCTGGCTGGGGTTGTGGGTGGAATCCTGAGGGCAGGGGCTGGGGACGCGAGCTCGCAGCTGTGGCGCGGGTGGCGCCTTGGCCCCGTAGTTGGGGGCTTCAGGTGTTGGCGGGTACGGGTGGGAGTTCGATTTCGAAGGCGCAGCCGCCGTTGACGTTGGAGACGGCGATGGTGCCTTCGTGGGACTCGACGACGCCGCGGGCGATCGCCAGGCCCAGGCCGCCGCCCGTGCTGCTGGAGGACGGCGTGCGTTGTTCGTCGCCGCGCCAGCCGATGTCGAAGACGCGCCCGAGGTCGTCGTCGGGGATCCCGCCGCAGCCGTCCGTCACGGCCAGCCGGACCCGTCCGTCGCTCTCCCGGTCGACCGCCAGCTTCACCGTGCCACCGGCCTCGGTGTGCCGGATCGCGTTGCCGACCAGATTCGTCACCGCTCGGGTCAGCTCGTCCGCATCCCCGTGTACCGCGAGCCGATCGTCGTTCGGCGGCGTCGAGACGGTCAGCGAGACACCTTCGGACCGGGCGTGCTCACACGTCTCCCCCACCACGTCCTCGGCCAGTTCCCGCAGGCTGACGGCGACCCGTCGGCGCGGCGGCGGAGCCGCCGTCAACCGCGACAGTTCGAACAGGTCGTCCACCAGGCCGGTCATCCGGTCCACCGTCGTCCGCATCTGCCGCAACGCCCCGGGCACGTCGTCGACGACCCCGTCCTCCAGCCCTTCCGAGACCGCCCGCAGCCCGGCGAGCGGAGTACGGAGGTCGTGGGACATGAAGGCGACCAGTTCACGGCGGCTGGCTTCGAGGGCGCGTTCGCGTTCCCGGGAGGCGGCCAGGCGTTGCCGGGTCAGCTCGAGCTCGTCGGTGATCGCGGCCAGTTCGGCCGGCACGTTGCCGTTCGAACCACCCTCGACCGGCTCGTACGACGTACCGAGGTGGCGCAGGCGGCGCCCGACATCGCGCGAGCTGGTGGTGATCCAGTGCCCGAGCAGGATCGACATCGCCAGCCCCAGCAGGCCGGAGAACGCCAGCGTCCAGAGCACGACCAGCGAGTCGTGGGGCGAGATGAACATCGCCCGCACGCTCTGGGCGACCGCGGCCAGCGCGGCGATCATCGGCACCAGGCCGGCCACGATCACGGTGGTCCGCACCGAGCGGCGCCGCAGCCGCCACAGCACCAGTCCGCCGACGCCCGCGACGATCAGGGTCCACAGGGCGGTCAGCCCGAGGATCGTCGCCTGGTCGCGGTTCATTCGGCCTCACCCGCGAAGCGGTAACCGGTCCGGGGCACGGTCAGCACCAGCCGCGGATCGGACGGATCGAGCTCGATCTTCTCCCGCAACCGCCGCACGTGCACGGTCACCGTCGAGGAGTCGCCGAAGTCCCAGCCCCAGACCCGGCGCAGCAGTTCGGCCTTGGTGTAGGCCTTGCCCGGATGCGAGACCAGGAAGGCGAGCAGGTCGAACTCGCGATGCGTCAGCGACAGCTCGGCACCGTCCAGGAAGGCGGTCCGGGCGGCGGTGTCGACGGTGATCGGACCGGCGCTGAGCTTGGTCGGCGTCAGGTCGAGCCCGGCCAGCCGCTCCTCGCGCCGCAGCATCGCCTGCACCCGCAGAGTCAGTTCGCGCGGGCTGAACGGCTTCACCACGTAGTCGTCGGCGCCGAACTCCAGCCCGACCAGCCGATCCTCCTCCTCGCCGCGCGCGGACAGCATGATCACGGCCGCGCTGTCGTCGGCGGCGCGCATCCGGCGCAGTACGTCGAGGCCGGACAGGCCGGGGAGCATCACGTCGAGCACGACGACGGACGGTTTCCACTGCTGCCAGACCTCGACCGCCTTCACGCCGTCGGCGACCACGCGGGCGTCGTACCCGGCCTTGGTCAGGTACGCCGAGACGACGTTCGATACGGTCGGGTCGTCGTCCACCACGAGCACACGAGTAGCCACGGGTCGAGCGTAGATCGTCCGGCCGTCCGGCAGCGCCACCGTGCGGCCGGCGGAAGGGGATGTAAGCGAGCCGTAGCCGCCGTTCGCCCCGGTCGGCGCCGGTTCTTCCCTACCGTCGAAGGGTGTCTGCTGCTGAGGTCGATCTGGTCCTTCCCTGCCTGAACGAGGCAGGCGCGCTGCCGTGGGTGCTCGGCCGCCTGCCCAGCGGAGTACGGGCTGTTGTCGTCGACAACGGATCCACCGATGGGTCCGCCGAGATCGCGGCCGGCCTGGGCGCGCTGGTCGTGCCGTGCGAGGTGCGCGGGTACGGCGCCGCCTGCCACGCGGGGCTGGAGGCCGCGACGGCGCCCGTGGTCGCCTTCCTCGATGCGGACGCGTCCCTGGATCCGCAGCAACTGGTCCGGGTGACCGCGCCGGTTTTGGACGGCCAGATCGACCTCATGCTGGGCCGTCGACGACCTGTCTCGAGGTCGGTGTGGCCGTGGCATCTGCGGCTGGCCAACGCCGAACTGTCGCGGCGCGTCCGGCGCCGTACGGGCGTTCAGTTGCGCGATCTCGGGCCGATGCGGGCCGCTCGTCGCGAGGCGCTGCTCGGTCTGCGGCTGCGGGACCGTCGCTCCGGCTATCCGCTCGAGACCGTCGTGAGAGCGGCCGACGCGGGCTGGCGAATCGCCGAGGTCGACGTCGACTACCTGCCGCGCTCCGGCCGCTCGAAGGTCACCGGTTCTCCGCTCGGCGCCGCGCGCGCCGTGCTCGACATGTCGAAGGTGCTGTCCGGGTGAGGGCCGGCACGCTGATCGTCATCGCGAAGGAGCCTGTGCCAGGACGGGTGAAGACCCGGCTGCAGACCGAGTTCTCCGCGCACGAGGCGGCCGCGCTCGCTCGTGCGTCCTTGTCGGACACCCTCGCCGCCGTCTATTCCAGCGCGGCGGGTCGGCGCGTCCTCGCGCTGGAGGGTGAAGCCGGGCCTTGGCTTCCGGCCGGGTTCCACGTGTTGAAGCAGCGTGGTGCCGGCTTGGACGAACGGCTCGCGGCCGCCTTCGAGGACGCGTACGCCGGTACGCCGATGTTGCTGGTCGGGATGGATACGCCGCAGCTCACCCGGGAGCTTCTGGACGTCGACTGGGCCGGGCACGACGCAGTACTGGGGTTGACCGAGGATGGTGGCTACTGGTGTCTCGGGCTGCGTGAACCCGACCGGCGGGCGCTGGTCGGAGTACCGATGTCGACCGATCACACCGGCGCCGACCAGCTCGTGCGGCTGCGGAAGCTCGGGTATCGGGTGTTGCTGCTGCCGACTCTGCGGGACATGGACACACCGTCGGATGCTGCCGCGATCGCCGCGCTCTTCCCTGCGCTGCGGGTCTCTCGACTGCATCGGCGGCTTCAGCACGCGGCGCATCCCGCGCTGTTGTTCGAGAAGGCGCTGGACGGAGCGCGGGTAGTTGCTACCGGCACCGATGGGCGCGCGGTGCCGTCGCTGGCCGAGGTGGACCGGTGGCGGGCACCGGCGGATGCGGTGGACCGGTTGGCGCTCAGCCGCTGCGAGGGGCCGGTGCTCGACATCGGTTGCGGGCCCGGGCGGATCGTGACAGCTCTGGCCGAGCGTGGCATCCCGGCTCTGGGTGTGGACATCTCGGCGCAGGCGGTGCTGCTGACCACCAAGCGGGGAGCACCGGCCCTGCGGCGTCCGGTTCAGGATCCGTTGCCTGGCGAGGGGCGTTGGGGCAGCGTCCTGCTGATGGACGGCAACATCGGCATCGGCGGAGCCCCCGGCACGCTGCTGCGCCGCTGCGCCGAACTCGTTCGCCCGGACGGTCTGGTCCTGGTCGAGGTCGACCCCGACGACAACCTGGACGATCCGGCACCGATCATCCTGCACGCCGACGGCGGCCGCCGCTCCAGTCCGTTGCCCTGGGCAAGAGTAGGCACACGCGCCGTCCTCCGCCACGCCGTCACCGCCAACCTCCTCGCCACGGAGGACTGGCGCGCCGGCGGCCGAGCCTTCCTCGCCTTCCGCAGCTCCACCGCCTCCCGACTGGCCCGAGCCAACTGATGCCCGCGCGGCTGGAGGTTGGTGGGGTGGTTGCGACCTTCGGGTGCGCGGCGGTGATCTGGACCGGAGCGGTCGATCGGTGGCCTAACGTCACCTTGCTGGGCGCGTCTGTGCTGCTCGGAGCCGTGGCTTGGCTGATCTTCAGACGCCCGGCAGGACCTCGGGCAGTGCTGGTCGTCGTGGCCTTCGCGGCGCTCTGTCAGTTGCCCGGGCTCACCACGCCGCCGATCACCAGCACGGATGCTTACCGGTACGTATGGGACGGCCGGGTCCAACTGTCGGGCAGTTCGCCGTACTCGCATGTGCCTTTGGACGACCAACTGGCGCGCTTGCGGGACCCTGTGCTCTTCCCCGGCTTGTCACCCACGGAGACCTCGGGAGTTGTCGGGCCGCCGCGGGTGCCCCAGGATCCGGCTGCCATCGCTGCTCTCAGCGCCGATGACCCGCGGACCCTGATCAACCGTCCGCGCGTACCCACCATCTACCCGCCCGTCGCGCAGGCCTACTTCACCGCGGTCGCTTTGCTCACTCCATGGTCGGCAGGGACCTTCGGACTCCAAGTAGCCGGAGCCGCACTCGCCGTGGCGCTGACCGCACTCCTCGCGGCCGAACTCCGCCGCAGAGGAAAGGATCCGCGCTGGGCGCTGTTGTGGGGTTGGTCACCGATCGTCGCCCTGGAAGCCGGCAACGCGGCCCATGTCGACGTCCTCGCCACCTTCCTGATCGTCGCCGCGATCATCCTCGCCGTACGCCGTCGCCCGGTCTGGGCCGGCGTCCTCCTCGGCGCCGCCGCGTCCGTCAAACTCCTGCCCCTCCTGCTCATCCCCGCCTTTACCGCGCTGCGCCGGCCCGACCTCCGTACTCCGCTGGTGGCCGTCGGCAGCTTCGCCCTCTCCTACCTCCCGCATCTGCTTGCCGCAGGCACCTTGGTGGTCGGCTTCCTGCCCGGCTACCTGACTCAGGAGGGCTTCACCGACGGCAGCTCCCGGTCGGCGATTCTCGCGCTGGTGTTGCCTCCTGAGGCGCGCCAACTCGCCGTCGGGCTGCTCGCCGTCGCGCTCGCAGTACTGGCTCTGCGGCGGCATGGACGCGAGCCGATCGCGACCACCTGCTGCTGGCTCTTCGGCGCCGCTTTGCTGATCACCACCCCGACATACCCGTGGTACGGGCTGCCGTTGATCGCGCTCGCCGTACTGGCGGGGCGGTTCGAGTGGCTCGCCGTACCGGTCGCCGCGTACCTCGCCTACGCCAGCTTCGGCCACGAGCAGCGGCAGGGGCTGATCTACCTCGCCGCGGCTGTCATCGTTGTCATCGCGACCACGCTGCGTCACCGTCCGCTGGGGAGTAAGCGGTTTGACGAACTGCCGAGGCGCGCCAACACTGATCCGCGTGAGTCCTCGTATCGCACTGGCGAACTCCGCCGACCACGCACAGCTACATTCGCACGACCTGCCGCTCGCGGCCGCCCTCCGGACGGCCGGCTTCGACCCGGTCGCCGAGGTGTGGACCGACCCCTCGGTCGACTGGTCCTCGTACGACGCCGTCGTACTCCGCTCCGTCTGGGACTACCACGTCCGCTACCTCGAGTTCGTCGAGTGGCTCGGCCAGCTCGACAAGGCCGGGGTGCCGGTGCTCAACGAGACCGACCTGGTCTGCTGGAACGCCGACAAGAGCTACCTGCTCGAACTGCGCGAGCGCGGCGTCGCGATCGTGCCGTCGCAGGTCGCGGCCGGAGCCTGCCTGCGGGAGGTCGTCGGCGGTCTCGACGGCCAGGAGATCGTGATCAAGCCGACCGTCAGCGCGACCGCCCGGCACACGATCCGCGGTACGGCCGGCTCGGACGAGTTGAGCCGGGCGATGGACGACCTGCCGGACGCCGTGTACCTGGTGCAGCCGTTCCTGAAGGAGATCCAGTCCGAGGGCGAGTGGTCGGTGATCTACCTCGACGGCGAGTTGAGCCACACCGTCCTGAAGCGCCCGGCTGCTGGTGATTACCGGGTCCAGGACGACTTCGGCGGAACGGCCGAACTGGTGGAGCCGCCGGCCGCAGTACTGGAAGGGGCCGCGGCCGCGCTGGCCGCTGCCAACGCCCGCCGCGCGCCGGTCTACGCGCGCGTCGACGGCATCGTCAGCAACGGCCGCTTCCTGCTGATGGAGCTGGAACTGATCGAGCCCTACCTGTTCCTGCCGCTGGTCCCCGACGCGGCCGACCGCTTCGCCGCCGCGATCGCCGGCCGCCTGAGCTGAGCCCTGAGCTGACCGGCTCAGCTGAGCTGCCTCAGCTGAGCCGCTCGGTCTGGGCCTGCCACTCGTCGCCGATGGAGCGCATCAGCGGCGGGTAGACGAACAAGTGCCGGAAGGGCGCGATCGCGGCCATGTAGGCCGTGCCGAGGAAGCCGTTCGGCTTCACCAGGACGCCCATCTGGCCGCGGTAGCCGCCGGAGCCGTCCGGCACCCAGCCGAGGTGCAGGACGGCGTGCACGGTGCTGTTGCCCATCTCCGCGACCCACTCGTCATCCCTGAGGAAGACCGACTTGAAGGGCAGCTTGTCGAACTCCGGACCGGACGGACCGTCCCGGAGATCGTCGGGCAGGCGGTCGCGCAGGGTCGGCACCCGGGAGCCGACGCCTCGCTGGGGATCGTCCCAGCCGAACCACTCCCCGAGCTTCCAGCGAATCGCGAAGAGCGTGCGGGCGATCCACGACGGGTTGCTCGCCGTGTCACCCGTCGCGAAACTCTGGACCAGTCGCGGGAAGTCGTCGGGACCGCCGGGGGTGGGCAACGCCCAGACGTCGTACAGGCGGAAGTCGGGGGTGAGTTCGTGGACCCGCCAGGGCAGGTCCGTGTGGGCTGTGTCCGGGAGTTTCATGTCGAGCCTCCAACTGGTTCGAGTCCGAGCGCGCCGGCGGCGGCGCGGATCGCGAGCTGCTCGTCGTACGGCGCCTGGCCGGCCAGCGCGATCACCACTCCCTCGAAGGCTCCGAGGTAGGCGAGAGCGAGAGTCCTGACCGGCGGTCCGGGCGGTATCGCCCCCGCCTTGCGGCCGGCGCTGATCAGTCGCATGCACTGCTGGAGGAGCAATTCGTACGCCTCCTCGACCGCCCGCCCTACGGGATGGTCCTGCCCCGAGAACTCCAGCCGCAACGCCACAGCCACCCGCGCGATGTCCCGCCGGCAGAAGACGGCATGACCACCGGCAAGCGCCAGCAGCGCGGCGACCGGCTCGGTCTCCTTCTCCACCCGTACGCCGACCTCGTGCTGCCAGGTCTCGAGAATCCACGCGAACACCGCCAGCGTCAGGTCCTGCTTGTCCTTGAACTGGTGATACAGCGCCCCCCGCGTGTACCCGGCCTCCGCCGCGACCTGCTCGAGCACCAGATTCCTGTACCCGACCCGCGACAGCCCTCGAGCCGCCGACTCCATCAAAGCGGTCCGCGACCGCGACCGCCGATCAGCCTGCGTACTCCGCATGCTCAAAAACATACATACGTGTCTGTAGGTTTGCAAGACTCACGGCCGTCGAGAACGCGGCCATCACCAAGGCGCCCCCGATCGCCGCGACGGTCAGCGGGTGCCGGTCAGGACGATGACGTCGATCTGCTCGTGGTACGGCGCGTGGCCCTCGAGGGCTCGGCCTACTTGTTTGGCGAAGTACGAGCGTTGTTCGAGGGGTGGCAGGAGGTTGACCGGGAGGGCGGAGTACACGCCGCCGATGATCCGGTCGAGGTCCAACTCGTCCTCGTAGTGGAAGTCGGTTCGGCCGACGGTGAAGCCGGCCGCGGCCAGGCTTTCGGAGTACCGGGTCTGGCTGTCCTCGTCGGTGCCGCAGGTCGCCGCGACCTCCGAGTCGAGCCATAGCTCGAGGTATCGGCGGAGGGCCTGCGACCAGGTGCTGTCCTGCAACCAGAGGGGGCTGCCGTTGGTCACGACGGCGACCCCGCCGCCGGGGCGAAGAAGCGGCCGCAGCGACTGGAACAAGCTGTCGTGGTCCATCCAGTGCAGCGCCTGCCCGACCGTGACCGCGCCCAGCGAGGCCTTGCCGAGCAGCGAGCCGACAACCGGTACGTCGGTATCGGCGCCGGCCATCCAGCTGATGTTGGTCCGGTCCGCCGCCACTCGGCGGGCTTCGGCGAGCATGTCCGGCTCCGGATCCATCCCGATGACGGCTCGGACCCGGTCCGCGATCGGCAGCGCCAACTGCCCGGTCCCGCAGCCCAGATCGAGGACGACGTCGTCCCGGGTCAGGCCGAACGCCGACACCAGGGCGTCGATCACCTCGGCGGGATACCCCCGCCGATACCGCTGGTAGAAGCCAGCCACCTCGCCACCGAACCCCAAGTCCACGCCTCCACCTTCTCAGTTCCATCCAAGCGAATCCCGCCGATCCGCTGACAGCAGACCTCCGACGCCGACCGGCACCGTCCGGTTGCGTCCGGCCGTCTAAGGTCTGGGTATGCCGAGCCTCGAGGACATACGCAGCGCCGCCGCCGCCCTGCAGGGGCGGATCCACCGCACCCCGATGCTGGAGTCGTCCGCCCTGGACGCGATCTTCGGCGGCCGGCTCACGCTCAAGGCCGAGCTGTTCCAGAAGACCGGCAGCTTCAAGGTCCGGGGGCTGCTCACCAAGACCTTGCGGCTGACGGCCGAGGAGCGCGAACGTGGGGTGATTACGGTCTCGGCCGGCAACGCCGCCGGCGCGCTGGCCTGGGCCGCGCGCGACGCCGGCGTACCGGCGACCGTGGTGATGGCGAAGACCGCGGTACCGGCCAAGATCGAGGCAGCCCGCGCGTACGGCGCCCAGGTGGAACTCGTCGAGGGTGACCTGATCGGCGCCTACGAGGCGATCCGCGACGAGCGGAAGCTGACCGGCGTGCACCCGTTCGACGACCTCGACGTGATCACCGGGCACGGCAGCCTCGGGCTCGAACTGCTCGAGGACCGCCCGGACCTCGACACCGTGCTGGTCCCGGTCGGCGGCGGCGGGCTGATCTCGGGGGTCGCGCTCGCGGTGAAACTGCTGAAGCCCGGCATCCAGGTGATCGGCATCGAGCCCGAGACGGCCGACGTGGTCAGCCGCAGCCTCGAAGCGGGCGAGCCGCAGAAGCTGCCGACCGCGAAGAGCATCGCCGACGGCCTGGCCGCACCCGTCTGCGGCACCCACAACTTCGGCATCATCCAGCAATACGTCGACCAGGTGGTCCGGGTCAGCGAGGACGCGATCGTCGAGGCGACCAAGCTCGCCATGTCCCGCACCAAGCTGGCCCTCGAACCGGCCGCGGCCGCACCGTTCGCCGCCTTGCTCGAAGACAAGATCGAGCTGACCGGCCTGACCGCGAGCGTGGTCAGCGGCGGCAACCTAGACGTGCGCGGGATCCAGTTTCCGGGGCGGTAGATCCGAGACCACGCCGTCACCCGGATCATCGGCGACGTCGCCCTGCCGCACCGGGTCCCTCTCGGGCAGCAGGATGTCGCGCGCGACCACCAGCATCAGCCACAACGTCCCGGCCATCCGCAGGATCACCGACAGCCAGTAGATCTTGTCCGGCTGGTCCGGCGACCCCGGCACCAGGAATTGGGCCAGATGCAGCCAGACCATCATCCAGTAGAAGCACTCGCAGGCCTGCCAGATCAGCCAGTCCCGCAGCTTCGGCCGGGCCAGCGCGACCAGCGGCAGCAACCACAGCACGTACTGCGGTGAGTACACCTTGTTCACCAGCAGGAACGCGGCGACCACCAGGAACGCCAGTTGCGCGAAGCGTGGCGGTTTGGGCGCCATCAGGCCGAGGATCGCGATCGACAGGCAGAGCCCGGCGAAGATCACGATGTTGAGTTGGTTGACGTCGGCGACCTCGTGCTTGGCCAACTTCAGCACGTACCAGATCGAGCCGTAGTCGCTCTCACGCTCGTCGTTGAAGACCCAGAACGACAGCCACTCGTTCTTGGCCAGCAGGTAGATCGGCGCGTTCACCAGCCCCCAGGCGCAGATCGCCGCCACCGTCGCCTGGAACCACGGCCACAACGTACGGCGGCGCAGACAGACGATCAGCAACGGACCGAGCAGCAGGAACGGGTAGAACTTCGCCGCTGTCCCGAGCCCGAGCAGGATGCCGAACCAGATCGGCTTGCCCCGCGACCACGCGAACATCGCGCCGGCCGTCAGTACCACGGCGAACAGGTCCCAGTTGATCGTCGAGGTGAAGGCCAGCACCGGCGCGGCGGCGACGTACAGCGCGTCGAGTGGCTGCCCACGGGCCGCGCCCGGCCGCGTCGAGACCCCTCGTGCGGTCGCGACCGTCAACCCGACCAGCACGAGGGCGCAAAGGAAGAGCAACGCCACGTTCACGACGAAGAAGACGCCCGCGGTGTCGCGTTTCTGCTCGACCGTCACGTCCTGCTTCGGGTCACCGGTGATCAGCCAGGTGATCTGCGCCGCGACCTCCATGAACCCACCGGTGAGCACCGGGTACTCCAGGACCGGGTAGTTCCCGGTGTCGAGGAACGGCCGGTTGCCCTCCGCGAAGCCGCGCTCCTGGTACAGGTAGCCGATGTCGGAGTAGCACAGCGCCTTGAACGGCCGCCAGCTCTGCCGGTCCCAGCCCGCGTCCATGCACGGAGCCTTCTGCAGTACGCCGAGCGCGAAGGTGACCGTGCAGACGGCCAGGGCGATCCGCAGCGGCGTCCACCAGGACGAACTGAGCCGGGCGAATCGGCCGGTCGGCCCACCCAGTCCCACGGTCAGGCCAGCGACGGCCGGGTCGACCTCCGAGGGGGCCGGCCGGTGCTGCGAGTCCTGCGCGCGTGGTGGCGTCACGGGTGCCATCGTCTCCTATCCGGTCGGCCGCCCGGCAGGCGGCGCCCGCCAGGTTACCCAGGTTGTCCACCCGGGTGCGTCATTCGGTCCTGCCGCGCGCCCCGAAGTCGCGGTCTAGTGCGGTTCCGGTGATGCGCAGGGCCTCGGTGATCGTGTCCGCGACGGGCGCTCCGGTGGCCTTGAGCGCCGCCTTCGTCATCGCGCCGGTGGAGACCAGGACGCACTGGGCTCCGACGGCCTGCGCCGCGAGAGCGTCGTCGACGACATCACCGATCACCAGTACGTCGGCCGGCCGAAGCTCCTGCGCCTCCAGGTGCCGGGCCAGGTGCTCGGTCTTGGACTCGCCACCGAGCTCCGCCGCCAGCCCGTCGATCCGGGAGAACAGGCCGGTCAGACCGAATTCCTCGACCAGCGGGATCAACTGCCGGTGGAACCACATGGACAGCAGCGACTGCGTCCGGCCGGTGCTCGCCCATTCCAGCAGCTGGCCGGGCACATCGGCAGCCAGCTTGCTCGTCGGCAGCAGTACGTCGTACTGGTCGTGGTAGAGCTTGTCGACCCGGGCCCAGTTCTGGTCGTCCAGCACCTGGCCGAGGATCTGCTCGTACGTCGTCCGCACCGGCCGGGCGTACACCTCCCGCCAGTTCTCCCAAGTCAGCTCGGGCCGGCCGTAGGCGGCGCAGACCTGGTTGACCGCGGCGATCACCGCGTCGTTGTCGTGGAGCAACGTCCCGTTCCAGTCCCACACGACGTGAGACACCTTCGCACTGGTCACCGCGCCAGCCTATGTAGCGCGGTTGCGGGACGGCCGGGCGGACCGGTTTGAACTCGCTCGGGCCGGACACCGGGCGGCCATGACTGTCCCGAAGAGCAAGAGCGTCGGCATCGCGATCGTCGCGATGCTGTTCGCGATCCTGCCGGCGGCTTCCGCCGGCACCTCTGCGGCCGCCGCGCCGCAGACAACGACGACCTCGTCGGCTGTGCCTTCCGCCGACTCCCCGTCGCCCACGCTCGGCTCGACCCAATCCAACGCGGACCAGCCCGGCGACAACGACGGCGACGCGTCCGACTTCTCCGGCACCCCCTTGGTGATCGGGGGGATCGCGCTCGTCGTGATCCTGTTGGTCGCGTTCACGCTGTTCACGTTCCGCGGCCGGCGTCGCCGGTCCGAGGAGCGCGGGGATCAGGCCGGCAACAAGGGGCGCATGAAGGACCGGTCGTAGCGCAGTACGCAGCCGCTGTCCCAACCTAGCGGCGGGCGGGGCCTCTCAGCCTAGGCGTCCGGGCCGGTCGACGGGTTGGCCGCCTTGCGCTCGGCGGCCGACTTGATGCCGGCCAGCGTGTGCCGCAGACCGTCCTCGATCGACGAACCATCAGCATGCTCGGTGTGCAACCGGACCGTCAGCTTCGAGGTGCCGTCGGCAACAAAATCCACGTCCAGTTCACCGTGGTACTCATGCGGCCCCGGAGCACCCCAGCGCAGCTTCTTCCCGTCTTCCACCACGTCGATCCAGGCCTCTCCCTCGACCTTGCGCTCAGGCTCGCCCTCCGGCTGGATGACGGCCTCCACCTCTACCCGCTCCCCCTCCGCGACCTCCCCGGCCCGATGCGCCTCCGTCATCTGCGGCAGGTACTCGGGCAACCGCTCGACATCGGACAAGTACTCGAACAGCACGGTCGACGCCACGTCAACCGTCGTCGAAGCCTCGTAGTCACCCATCAGCTGACCTCCCGCTCAGTCGCGCGACACCATTGCCGCCCGGGTACCCGGCGACTGCAGCGGAAAACGTCGGCACGCCGTTCCCCTTCCCGAGCCGCTGGGTACTGGCGTCGCAAGACCGGCCGACTACGCGTGGCGACCTTGAACATCTGGTGCCGCCACGGCGACTGGCCGGCGCGCCGCGAAGTACTGAGGGAGGGATTCCGCAACCTGCGGCCGGATCTCGTGGCGCTGCAGGAAACCGTGGTCGAGGACAGCTACGACCAGGTGTACCTCGACCGCTGACCTCACTGGCGGCGCAGGGCCTCCGGCTTGTGCACGGCCGTACGACCGCTCTTCGAACTACGCACCAGGTACTGCGGCTCGTCGGCGGACGCGTCGATTACCCGGCCGCCCGCGTGGGTCCGCTCGGTGATCCGCTTCTCCACGACTCCCTCCGCCGTACCGCCGTGGCTGTCCCACGCGACCTTGTCTCCCTTGCGGAACTCGTGCGTCATGTCTGTCCTCCTTGGACGAGGTCCCACCGGTACCCCGGCCCACCCGAGGACACGAGCCGTTGCATAAGTTCAATTGTCTTCCGGCGTCCGTCGTGCATAACTTATGCATAGGTTCCGGAGGTGAACGCAGATGGCGGAAGAACGGGCGACAGACCTGCCCCCGGCGGTTCGCTGGCTCGACGACCGGGTCGGAATCGCCAAGCTGGGCAAGAAGAACCTGCGCAAGGTGTTCCCGGACCACTGGTCGTTCATGCTCGGCGAGATCGCGCTCTACAGCTTCATCATCCTGATCCTGACCGGCATCTTCCTGACCTTCTGGTTCAAGCCGTCGATGGCCGAGGTCGAGTACCAGGGCTCGTACAGCCTGCTCAAGGGCCTGCCGATGTCCGAGGCGTACGAGTCGACGCTGCGGATCTCCTTCGACATCCGCGGCGGGCTGCTGATGCGGCAGATCCACCACTGGGCCGCCGTGCTCTTCGTGGCGGCGATGAGCGTGCACCTGCTCCGGATCTTCTTCACCGGCGCGTTCCGCAAGCCGCGTGAGCTGAACTGGCTGATCGGCATCGTGATGCTGTTCCTCGGTATCGTCGAGGGCTTCATCGGCTACGGCCTCCCCGACGACCTGCTGTCCGGCACCGGGCTGCGGATCACCGAAGGCCTGGTCCTCGCCTCGCCCGTCGTCGGCACCTGGCTGAGCTTCTTCATCTTCGGCGGCGAGTTCCCCGGCGACGACTTCGTCTCCCGGTTCTACACGGTGCACGTGCTGCTGATCCCGGGCCTCCTGCTCGGCCTGATCACGCTTCACCTCATCCTCGTCGTCTACCACAAGCACACCCAGTTCCCCGGCCCCGGACGCACCGAGAAGAACGTGGTCGGCTATCCCCTGATGCCCGTCTACATGGCGAAGGCCGGCGGCTTCTTCTTCGTGGTGTTCGGCGTTCTCGCGGTGATGGGCGCGCTGCTGCAGATCAACCCGGTCTGGCTCTACGGTCCGTACAACCCGGCCGAGGTGACCGCCGGCTCCCAGCCCGACTGGTACATGGCCTGGCTCGACGGCGCGGTCCGCCTGATGCCGGGGATCGAGTCGGAGTTCTGGGGAGTCACCATCAGTTGGAACGTCGTCGTACCGGCGCTGCTGATGCCGCCGTTGTTCATCGGGTTCGTCGCGCTGTACCCGTTCCTCGAGCAGTGGGTCACTCGCGACAACCGCGAGCACCACCTGCTGGACCGGCCGCGCAACCAGCCGACCCGGACCGGGATCGGCGTCGCCATCATCGTGTTCTACGGCGTGCTTTGGCTGAACAGCGGCAACGACCTGATCGCGACCCACTTCGACCTGTCCATCAACACGATCACCTGGGTCTGCCGGTTCGCCATCTTCCTCGGCCCGCTCGCCGCGTTCTGGATCACCCGCCGGATCGCCTTGTCCCTCCAGCGCGGCGATCGCGAACGCGTGCTGCACGGCCTGGAGACCGGTGTGATCGTCCGCCTGCCCAGCGGCGAGTACGTCGAACGGCACGCGCCCATCTCGAAGTACGAGGCGTACGCGCTGTCCTCCCCCGAACGGCAGACCCCGCTCGAACTGCCGCCCGCCACGGACGAGAACGGAGTACGGGCACCGCACAATCGGCGCGAGAAACTCCGCGCGAAGCTGTCGGCCTTCTACTTCACCGACAGCAACCGCTGATCCTCGAAGGCCAAGTGGAGCGCCGTGACGGGAGCGAAGTAGTTGAGCAACGCGCCATCTCGCTCCACGGCGGAGTACGGGAGGTGGCGGCGGATCATCCGGATCACTCGGTCGTTGGCCGCGCTGACCACCATGAGGAGTCGGATCGCGCCGGCGGCGTACGCGGCGGCCGCGGCCAGGTTCATCATCCGCAGGCCGAGGCCGCGGCGTTGATCTGATTCGGCGATCACCACGGCCAGTTCGGCGGTCGGCACCGAATCCCCCTTGGCCCACGCCCACATGCCGTGCCCGACAAGCAGGTCGTCCCGCTCGGCCACCCAGGCGTCGCCGGTGGGAGTGAGCAGCGGCTCGACCAGCGTCGGCCGGGGTGGACGGCCGACCGCGGTCTGGAACCGGAAGTACAGGGAGAGGTCGGAGAGCCGGGACAACATCGCCGAAAGACCGTCCGCATCCGCCGGCTCCGCGCGCCGGATCATCGCCTCACCGCGGCCTACCTGAGTCTGATTCACGGAGTCAGCCTCGCTGGGGTTGGCTGAGTCTGTCAAGCAGACTTATCCTCGATCCATGACCGAGTCCCAGACCATCTCTCCATCGACGCCTGCACCGGGCCGCGAAGCAGAGCCCGAGGCGATGCGCTGGTCGACGGCCAACTGCACGATCTCCCGCACGATGGAGGTGCTGGGCGAGAAGTGGACGTTCCACATCCTGCGGGAGGTCTTCGTCGGGATCCGCCGCTTCGACGACATCCGGACCCGCGCGGACATCCCCCGCCAGGTCCTGACCGACCGACTGGCCGCGCTGATCGATCGCGGCCTGCTCCGCCGCGTCCCGTACCGGCTCCCCGGCCAGCGCGAGCGCTACGAGTACCGCCTCACCCAGCCAGGTCTCGATCTCTACCCGGTCCTGGTCGCGATGGTCCAGTGGGGCGACGAGCATCTCCCCCTCGACGGCGGTCCACCCCTGATCTCCCAGCACCGCGACTGCGGCGAAGAGATCACCGTCGTACTGCGCTGCGCCGCGGGCCACGAGCCGACTCCGCGAGAAGTCGCCTTCCGCCCCGGACCCACGGCTCAGCCCCGCATCGTCGAATCGGCCGACTGAGCCCTCTGGCTCATAGGTCGTCGTGACACTGTGTGCTTCGACCCGATCACGGGAGCATCGAGAACCCACCGGTCGACGTACGGGAGGTTGCCCGATGAGGCGATGGATGGCGGCGCCGTACATCGTCGACACCGGCATCTGCGCGGCTCACCTGACCACAGGCAGGCGGCGGCTCAGCGACAGGCAGATCCCGGCGGCGAAGCAGACGACCGCGACGGGAATCATCATCATGCGGTACCCGACCGCCACGGCGAGCAGCGCGCCACCCAACGGGGCGAAGGCACGGGCGATCATCGTCGGCGTCGAGAGAACTCCAGCAACGGTGGCATAGCGGTCAGCGCCGTAGCGGCTGATGAGGATGGCCGGCGTGGTGATGGCAGCCACGCCGAATCCCAGCCCGAAGATGTCGATGCAGACGGCAGCGCCGAGTGGATGATCACCGACGATCGGCAGGGCCGCGATCGCGATGCCCTGCAGCAAGAAGAGCCTGGCCGTGATCGACGATTCGTCCAGCCAGCGACCGAGAGCCGAGATGACGAGTCGCCCGCTGATCGAACAGATCCCGAGCAGCCCGGTGAGCCCTGCCGCGACCGTCGGCCGGTAGCCCAGATCCATCAGGAACAGAACGAGATGCACGGCCACCACCGTCACGGCCGCGCCATGGAAGACGAACGCGGCCGTGATCATCCAGAAGCCGGGATCCCGGAGCGCGCGGCGGACGGACTCGTCCCGAGCCCGATCCCGCCGCCCCGCAGGCATCTTCGGTACTTCGGTCCGCCAGAGCACGATCCCGTGCAGCGGCACGGTGATCAGGTTGTGCCCGAGCCCGAGAATCACCAGCGCGTCCCGCCAGCCGACCCCCTCGATCAACCAGGCCGACAACGGGATGAAGATCGTGCTCGCCAACCCCGCCGCCAGCGTCACCGCCAGCAGCCCCTTCGCCCGCCGTCTCGGCTCGAGAACAGCCACCAGGACAGCGAAAGCGGGCCCGTAGAGCACCATCGCCGACGCGGCCCCGATCAGTACGAACACCGCATAGAGCTGAGGAACGGTCTGCACCTGGGACCAGACGACCACCCCGACACTCGCGAGCAACGACCCGGCCGTCATCAACAGATGAGCGCCATGCGCGTCGACCCACCGACCGACCGGGATCGACAGCACCCCACTGACCAGTACTGCGACCGAGAACGCCCCCGCCGACGTTGCCGTCGAGATCCCCAACTCCACACTCATCGGCTCGAGGAACACGCCGAACACGTAGTACAGAACGCCCCAGCCGACGGTCTGCGTGAGAGCCAGCGCTCCCACCAGTCCATGACTCCGTCGCCCAGACATCGTGGGCCCCACCATAAGCGTGAAAGGCCGGCCCTACCGAATGGACCGGCCCTCCGCTGAGTTGCTCAGGGCACCCGGGTCAGCCACTCCTCGGTACCGAACTTCGCCGCCACCCGATGGTTGGCCTCGGCAAGCGTCTCCTCGTCGATGGTCGCGTCGCCCAGGCCGTAGCGGCCGGCGAAGGAACCGACCAGCCGCTTGATCACCTCGGCGCGATCCAGGCCGGTCTGGCTGCGCAGCGGATCCACCCGCTTGTTGGCGCTCTTGGTGCCCTTGTCGGACAGCTTCTCGCGGCCGATCCGCAGTACTTCGAGCATCTTCGTGGCGTCCATGTCGTAGGCCATCGTCACGTGATGCAGGACCGCGCCGCCCGCGAACCGCTTCTGCGCGGCGCCGGCGATCTTGCCGGCGGGCGAGGTGATGTCGTTGATCGGCTGGTACGTCGCGGCGATGCCGAGGTCGTTCAGCGCGCCGACCACCCAGTCGTCGAGGAAGGCGTAGGAGTCGATGAAGGACAACCCGGACACCAGCGACTCGGGCACGTACAGGGAGTACGTGATGGTGTTGCCCGGCTCGACGAACATCGCGCCGCCACCGCTGATCCGGCGTACGACCGTGACGTCGTGCTTCTCCGCGCCGCTCAGGTCGACCTCGTTGGTCAATGACTGGAAGCTGCCGATGATGACCGCGTTCGAGGCCCACTCCCAGATCCGCAACGTCGGCGGCCGCTCCCCCGACCCGACCTGCTCGGCCAGTACTTCGTCGAGTGCCATCTGCAGCGCGGGCTCCCGCGGTACGTCGTGGACGAACTCCCACGCGTGATCCGTCCAGGCCGTCGCCCCGGTCAACGCCCGCCGTACTGCGACAGCCACGGCCTCGGGCGAGAACCCGAGCATCTCGACGCCATCACCCAGTACGCCTCGAACCCGGGCGGCGATCTGCGCCACCGGGCTGTCGACGGGCAGTCCGCTGAGGGCTCCGTTGATCCGCTCCAGCGCGTCATCCGGTTCGAGGAAGAAGTCGCCGCTGATCTGAGCCCGTCGCACCACCTCGTCCACGACGTCGAGATCGGCTACGACCAACTTGCCACCGGGCACCTTGTATTCACCATGCACATCAACCCACAACCTGCTGGCCCCGAGGGATGTTCCCCCCGGGGCCCTCAGGCTGCTGGACGCTCAGCTGCCGATCGTGTCGAGCTCGGCGACGGCGTCCTCGGGCAGGACCAGCTCGGCCGCGGCGAAGTTCTCGCGCAGGTGGGCGACCGACGACGTCCCGGGGATGAGGACGGTCGTGGCCGACCGCTGCAGCAGCCAGGCCAGCGCGACCTGTTGAGGAGAGGCGCCGACGCGAGCCGCGACCTTGGTGAGCGTCTCGGACTGCAGCGGATTGAATCCGCCCAGCGGGAAGAACGACGCGAACGCGATGTTCTCGGTCGCGCACCGGTCGACCAGCGCGTCGTCCGTCCGGTTGGCCAGGTTGTAGAGGTTCTGCACCGTCACGACCGGGGCGATCTGCTGAGCCTCGGTGAGCTGGGCGTCGGAAACACCGCTCAGCCCGAGATGCTTGATCAGCCCTTGCTGCTGCAGCTCGGCCAACGCGCCGAACTGGTCGGCGATGGAGACGTCCGTCGCCTGCTCGTGTCCCGGCGCGCGCAGGTTGACGACGTCGAGGGCCTCCAGCCCGAGGTGCTCGAGGTTCTCGCGCACCTGCGCCTTCAGGTCCTCGGGGTCCTGGGCGGGGATCCAGCCGGCGTCCGCCCCGCGGCGGGCTCCCACCTTGGTGACGAGGTGCAGGTCGGCGGGGTAGGGGTGCAGGGCTTCCTTGATCAGCTCGTTGGTGACCACCGGGCCGTAGAAGTCGCTGGTGTCGATGTGGGTGATGCCGAGGTCGACGGCGGTCCGCAGTACGGCGATGGCTTCAGCGTGGTTCTTCGGCGGTCCGAAGACGCCCGGCCCGGCCAGCTGCATCGCGCCGTAGCCCATCCGGCTGATCGTCAGGTCGTCCGCCAGGCGCAGCGCGCCACCGGGAAGGTTCGTGGTCATCGTCGACTCCAAAATTGACTAACTGGTTACCCAAAATCGAGGTTACGTCGGGTTAACCGGTTAGTCAATTGTTAGGCTGAGCGCGGAGAGAGAAGGTGAACCGATGGGCAAGGCCGACGTGACCAAGGAGCGGATTCTGGCGGCGGCGCTGGCGGAGTTCTCCGCGTACGGCGTGGCCGGCGCGCGGGTGGACCGCATCGCCAGAACGGCCGGGTGCAACAAGAACCTGATCTACGTCTACTTCGAGAGCAAGGAAACGCTCTTCACCACCGTGCTCGACAAGCACCTCTCCAGGGTGTACTCCGACCTCACCCTGACGCCGGACGATCTCCCCGCCTACGCGGCCCGCGTGTTCGACTTCGCCCTGGAGCACCGCGACCTGCTGCGCCTGATCGCCTGGTCCAACCTGGAAGAACAGGCCGCCGAGCCCGCCGAGCGAGCCAGAGTCCACGGCTCCAAAGTCACCGAACTCGCAGAAGCCCAGGCGGCCGGCGAACTGAATCCGGTCTTGCCCCCCGACTTCCTCCTGACAGCCGTCATGACGCTGGCCACCGCCTGGTCCGCAGCCAACCCCTTCGGCCCCTCACTCGACCCCGAAGCAACCAAGAACTCCACCGAACTCCGCCACCACCTCACCGAAGCCGTTCGCCTCCTCACCAAGCCCGCCTAGCGCGGTGGGGCCGTGCTGCCTCGGCTTACCAGTTCGGTGGGGACGCTGACTGGTTGATGGTGGTGTTCGCCGGCCTGGATTTCGCTGATCAGGGCGTCGACGCTGAGGCGGCCGACCTCGGCGAACTTCTGGCGGACGGTGGTCAGTGGCGGCCAGTAGTGGGCGGCCTCCTCCACGTCGTCGAAGCCGACGACGCTGATGTCGGCCGGGACGGCGCGGCCCGCCTCGTGCAGGGCGCGCAGCAGGCCGAGGGCCATCTGGTCGTTGGCGGCGAACACCGCGGTCACGTCGGGATCGGCGGCCAACTGCTTGCCGGCTTCATACCCGGAGCCTGCCGACCAGTCGCCGACGAGTACCGGAGGCACTGGGCAGCCGCGATCCGTGAGCGTCTTCTCCCAGGAGCGCCGGCGTCTGGAGGCGGCGAAGGACGACGGCGGTCCGCCGAGGTGCCACACCGTGCGGTGCCCGAGGTCGAGCAGATGCTCGGTGGCGAGACGCGCACCCTGCGCCTGGTCGTTGTCGACGATCGGGTAGTCGTAGCGCGCACTGGAATCGACGACGACGACCGGCAGCCCCTCGGGCAGCAGAACCTCCGCTTCGTCGAGCATGTGGGCCTCGATGAGGATGATGACGCCGTCCACCGCCTGCTCCCCCAGCCGGGTGAAGGCGTTCGACACGGCGCCTTGGGTCGCGTCCAGCACGGGCAGCAGGTTGACGGCGTACCCGGTCATCGTCGCGGCCGCGGCGATCGCGTCGAGGGTCCGGGTGTTGCCGACACTGGAGAGTTCGAAGACGATCACGCCGATGCTGCGGAACTGCCCGTTGCGCAGCGCCCGGGCCGCGTTGTTCGGCCGGTAGCCGACCTCGCGCATCGCCGCGAGCACCCTGTCCCGGGTGGCGGCGTCGACGTTGTGCCGGTCGTTCGCGACCCGCGAGACCGTCTGCCCGGACACGCCGGCCAGCCGGGCGACGTCCGCCATGGACGGCCCGCGCCGCGGGCGTACCGGTGTTTCGTCCGCTGCCATCCTTTTCTCCCCTCGGTCCACCGAACTATAGACATGTTGACGTAAACACGTTAGTTTCGCCGCGGCAATGTTGACGTAAACATGAGGAGGCGGCGGACCGATGGCCGAGTCCGTAGTACTGCGCCGGCAGCGCGCGTGGTTCCACCGCGACACCAAGGGCTGGATCTTCGTCGGCCCGTTCCTGGCGGTGTTCGCACTCACCTTCCTGGCGCCGATCGGGTACGCGATCTACCTCAGCCTCTTCCGGGACCAGGCCTTCTTCGGCGGCACGGTGTTCGTCGGGCTGGACAACTACGCCGCGGTGATCCAGGACGCGAAGTTCTGGGAGTCGTTCCTGCGGGTGCTCGCGTTCCTGGCCGTCCAGGTGCCGGTGATGCTCGTCCTGGCGCTGCTCGCCGCGCTCGCGATCGACAGCGCCCGGCTGCACGGCGCGAGCTTCTTCCGGATCGTGATCTTCCTCCCGTACGCCGTACCGGGGGTGGTCGCGGTGCTGATGTGGGGCTTCATCTACGGCAACAACTTCGGCCTGGCGGCAGACCTCAACGAGTTGCTCGGCAGTACCTCGATCCAGCCGCTGAGTCAGCGCTGGATGCTCCCCTCGATCGCGAACATCGTCACCTGGGAGTTCGTCGGCTACAACATGCTGATCTTCTACTCGGCGCTGCGGACCGTGCCCGAGGAGTTGTACGAGGCGGCCGCGATCGACGGCGCCTCCACCGTCCGCACCATCCTCGCGGTCAAGCTCCCGGCCCTGCGCGGCGCCATCGTGATCGCGACCATCTTCTCGATCATCGGCAGCTTCCAGCTCTTCAACGAGCCCAACATCCTGCGCACCCTGGCACCGAACGTGATCACGACGTACTACACGCCGAACATGTACGCCTACAACCTCTCCTTCGCCGGCCAGCAGTTCAACTACTCCGCCACGGTCACGATCGTGATGGGTGTCATCACCGCCGTGATCGCCTACGTCGTCCAGCTGCGCGGATCCCGGGAGGCGATGTGAGCGCCACCGTGTCACCCCTTCGGCCCCGGCGTTCGCCGCTGCTGACCGGGATGATGGTCCTCTACCTGATCTACACCCTGGTGCCGTTGCTCTGGTTGTTGCTCAGCGCAACGAAGACGCAGGCGGACCTGGTCTCCAGCCCCGGCCTGTGGTTCGGCGAGACCTTCGCCCTGTTCAGCAACATCCGGGACACGCTGACCTACGACGGCGGCATCTTCCTGCGCTGGCTCGGCAACACCCTGCTGTACGTGGTGGTCGGTGCCGGTGGCGCGACCCTGCTCGCGACCGCCGCGGGGTACGGGCTGTCGAAGTACAAGTTCGCCGGGCGGCGGGCGGTGTTCGCCATCCTGCTCGGTGCCGTCGCGGTACCGGGGACGGCGCTGGCCGTGCCGACGTTCCTGATGTTCTCCAACCTGGGGCTCACGAACACGGTCTGGGCCATCATCATCCCGTCCCTGGTCAGCCCGTTCGGCCTCTACCTGATGTGGGTCTACGCCACCGACGCGGTGCCGCCGGACCTGCTGGAAGCGGCCCGGATCGACGGCGCCGGGGAGGTCAGGATCTTCTTCACCGTCGCTCTGCGACTGCTTGCCCCAGGCATCGTCACGGTGCTGCTGTTCGCGGTGGTGTCGACCTGGAACAACTACTTTCTGCCGCTCATCATGCTCAGCAAGCCGAACCTCTACCCGCTCACGGTGGGCCTGACCCAGTGGAGCAACCAGGCCACCGGCGTGGGCGCCCGCCCCATCTACAACCTGGTGATCACGGGGTCGCTGCTGACCATCGTGCCCCTCGTCATCGCCTTCCTCCTGCTCCAGCGGTTCTGGCAGTCGGGCCTGAGCGCAGGCAGCGTCAAACAGTGAAAGGAATCCGATGAAACCTGCAGTCTGGCGGAACGCCGCGGTCGCACTGGTCCTGGTGGCCGGCGCGCTGGCGGCCCTTCCCGCCGCCGCCGCACCGGCGAACACGAGCGAGTTCCGGGGGGTGAACTGGGCGGACCCGCGCGACAACTACGCCTCGGACGAGGTCGTCCCGTCCGGTCTCAGTACCGCGGACGACTACGCGACGACGTACCGCAAGGCCACGGGCACCGTGCTGGAGTTCCGCAAGGAACTGCGGGCCAACACGATCCGGCTGCCGATCAACCCGTCCAGCGTCGGGACGGACTGGTGGAAGTCCTACCAGGCCGCGATCGACGCCTCCGTCGGCAACGGCTTCAAGGTGATCCTGAGCTACTGGGAGGCGAACGACGCCAAGGACGGCCGGGTCGACGACCCCGCGGCGTACGCCGCGATGTGGGACACCGTGGTCGCGAAGTACGGCAAGAACCCCCGGGTGTACTTCGAACCGATGAACGAGCCGTTCGGCTACTCCCTCGACGAGTGGGTGTCGCTGACGTCGTCGTGGCTGGCCCGGCACCAGGACGTCCCGCGCAAGCAGGTGGTCATCTCCGGCACGGGCTACAACGACAACGTGACCGGCGTCGGCGCGGCCCCCGAACTGAAGGGCACCCTGCTCTCGCTGCACTTCTACGGGTTCTGGGACGACGCCACCACCGAGGCGGAGTGGCTGGCGAACCTGCGGCCGCGGATCGGCTCGTACGGCTGGCGGACGATCATCGACGAGGCCGGTTCGCCGATGACCACCGGCCTGAACTACGGCAACCACGAGGGCAACGTCTACACCTCGTACTTCGGCGCCCTCACCCAGGTCGCCCGCGAGCAGAGCATGGGCGTCGTCTACTGGCCCGGTCTGCGCGACGGCGACGCGTACTCCATGACGACCCAGGTCGGCGAAGGAGACCTGGCGGTCAACAGCGAATCCGGCCTCGCCCAACTGCAGTGGGGCTGGGGACTGCTGAAGAAGGAGCCGGTCAACGACCTGCCGCCGGCGCCACCCGGTGACGTACTGCGCGGAGTCGAGAGCGGCCGCTGCGTCGACGTACCGGGCTTCTCCACCACCAACGGCACCGCGCTCGACCTGTGGGACTGCAACGGCGGCGGCAACCAGTCGTGGAACTGGACCGCCGAGAAGCAACTGACGGTGTACGGCGAGAAGTGCCTGACCATCGACGGATCCAGCGCCGGCAGCCCGGTGATCATCACCGACTGCACCGGCGCGCAAAACCAGGCGTGGGAACTCCACGCCGACTTGTCCATCAGCAGCATCGGCCACCCAGGCCTCTGCCTCAACGCCGCCGGCACCGGCAACGGAAGTCCGGTCACCGTCGCGGCCTGCAACGGCCAAGCAAACCAGCAGTGGGAACAGTGAAGGGAACCACCATGAAGACCACTCATCGAGGCGGCATCCGGCGGCTCGTCCTCGCCGCAGCCGCCGTCACCGCCTCGTCGGTCCTGCTGGCCGCGTGCGGCGGGTCGGACACCACCGGCAGCGGCAGCCAGCCGCAGGGCTCACCGGACGAGGTGAACGCGGCGCTCGAGAAGGGCGGCACGATCACCTACTGGAGTTGGACTCCGTCGTCCGAGGCGCAGGTGAAGGCGTTCGAGAAGGAGTTCCCGAACGTCAAGGTGAACTACGTCAACGCCGGCACCGGCAACGACCACTACACGAAGCTGCAGAACGTCATCAAGGCGGGCTCGGGGGCGCCGGACGTCGCGCAGATCGAGTACCAGGCACTCCCCCAGTTCGCCCTGCCCGGCTCGCTGGTCGATCTTCGTCAGTACGGCTTCGACTCGCTCGAGTCCGCCTACACGCCGTCGACCTGGACCGCCGTGCACGCAGGCGAGGGGCTCTACGGCCTGCCGCAGGACTCCGGCCCGATGGCGATGTTCTACAACAAGGAGGTCTTCGACAAGTACGGCATCGCCGTACCGAAGACCTGGGACGAGTACGTTGCCGCGGGCAAGAAGCTGCACCAGGCGGACCCGAAGAAGTTCATCACCAACGACACCGGTGACGCCGGCTTCGCGACCAGCATGATCTGGCAGGCCGGCGGCAAGCCGTTCGCCACCGACGGCAAGAACGTCACCATCAACCTGGCCGACGACGGCACGAAGAAGTGGACCGGCGTCTGGAACCAGTTGGTCGAGGGCGGCCTGGTGGCGAGCATCCCGGGCTGGTCGGACGAGTGGTTCAAGGCGATCGGTGACGGCACCATCGCCACCCTCAACATCGGTGCGTGGATGCCCGGCGTACTGGAGTCGTCGGTCAAGGCCGGCGCCGGCAAGTGGCGGGTCGCCCCGCTGCCGACGTACGACGGACAGCCCGCGACGGCGGAGAACGGCGGCAGCACCCAGTCCGTCCTCAAGCAGAGCGCGAACCCCGCGCTGGCGGCCGGATTCGTCCGCTGGCTGAACCACGACGGCGGCGTCAAGCCCTTCCTCGCGAGCGGCGGATTCCCGTCGACCGCGGCCGATCTCAAGGACCCCGCCTTCGTCGACAAGAAGAGCGCGTACTTCGGCGGCCAGCAGATCAACCAGGTCCTCACCGGCGCGGCCGGCTCCGTGGTCCCCGGCTGGCAGTACCTGCCGTTCCAGCTCTACGCCAACAGCATCTTCGGCGACACCGTCGGCAAGTCCTACCAGGCCAAGACGGACCTGAACGCCGGGCTCAAGTCCTGGCAGGACGCGCTGGTGGGCTACGGGAACCAGCAGGGCTTCCAGACCAACGGATAACGCCGTACTCCGGCAGAAAGAGACACATGCCCGACTTCGAGATCGGTGAGTCCGAGTTCCTGCTCGACGGCCGCCCGTTCCGGATCCTGTCCGGGGCCCTGCACTACTTCCGGGTGCATCCAGGGTCCTGGGCGGACCGGATCGAGAAGGCCCGCCTGATGGGGCTCAACACCATCGAGACCTACGTGCCCTGGAACGCCCACAGCCCTCGACGGGGTGTGTTCGGCACCGACGGGATGCTTGATCTCGAGAGGTTCCTGCGCCTGGTCGCCGAGGCCGGCATGTACGCGATCGTCCGGCCCGGCCCGTACATCTGTGCCGAGTGGGACAACGGAGGCCTGCCCGCCTGGCTGTTCCAGCAGCCGGGGGTGGGCGTCCGCCGCAACGAACCGCGGTTCATGGCCGCGATCGAGGAGTACCTCCAGCAGGTACTTCGCATCGTGCGTCCGCTGCAGATCGACCAGGGTGGGCCGGTCCTCCTCGTCCAGGTCGAGAACGAGTACGGCGCCTTCGGGGACGACCAGGCCTACCTGAAGTCGCTGGTGGAGATCATCCGGCAGGCTGGTATCGCCGTCCCCCTGGTGACGGTGGACCAGCCGACCGCCGAGATGCTCGAGGCAGGCGGGCTTGACGGCGTACTGCGGACGGCGTCGTTCGGGTCACGCAGTACGGAACGGCTTCGCACTCTACGGGAGCACCAGCCGTCCGGGCCGCTGATGTGCATGGAGTTCTGGGACGGCTGGTTCGATCACTGGGGCGGGCCGCACCACACGACGAGTGTGGAGGAGACCGCCGCGGAGCTGGACACCCTGCTCGCGTCGGGCGCTTCGGTCAACGTGTACATGTTCCACGGCGGCACGAACTTCGGACTGACGAGCGGCGCCAACGACAAGGGGAGCTACCGGCCCACGATCACCTCCTACGACTACGACGCTCCGTTGGACGAGGCGGGCAATCCGACGCCGAAGTACGAGGCGTTCCGGGAGGTGATCTCCCGGTACGCCCCGGTCCCGCCCGCGGTGGCGAGCTCGGCCGCGCCGGCACCGGAGTACAGCGTGCCGCTGGGCGAGCCGGTGCGACTCCTCGCGAACCCGGGGAGTTGGGGCGTCTGGAGCGACCACGAGGCGATGCCGACGCTCGACGTACTGGGAGCCAGGTTGGCTCTCTTCCGTACCGACCTCGATGCCGAGGGGCCGGCTCTGCTTACCGTCGGGGAGGTGAGGGATCGCGCAACGGTGTTCCTCGACGGCGATCCCGTCGGCGTACTGGATCGGGAGCGGCAGGATCGGGCCATCATGTTGCCCCGCGGAAGTGGCCGGCTCGAGATCGTGGTGGAGGACCAGGGGCGGGTCAACTACGGATCCCGGATCGGTGAGCCGAAGGGCTTGATCGGGCCGGTTCAGCTGGGGTCGGCGGTGCTGTCGAACTGGTCGGCGTGCGTGATCGACCTGGATGAGGTGCCGCGGCTGTGGGGTTCCACGACGGCGACTGGGCCGGGTGTCGGACCGATCGCCTGGCGGGGCTCCTTCGACGTGGATGAGCCCACGGACCACTTCCTGCAGACGAGTGGCTGGGGCAAAGGCGTTGCCTGGGTCAACGGTTTCTGTCTAGGCCGGTACTGGCGTCGCGGACCGCAGCAGACGCTCTTCGTCCCCGGTCCGGTGGTGCGTGCCGGTGCCAACGAACTGGTCGTGCTGGAGCTCGACGTACTGGCTGATCCGATGGCGCGCTTCGTGGCCGGCCCGTCGCTCGGGCCTGTCGAGCTGTAGACGGTCGAGCTGT
>NZ_BAAAOS010000020.1:160221-174688 GCF_039530625.1 Kribbella sancticallisti
CCCCCGCGGCCGCCGGCCACATTGTCGAGAAACCTACTGCTGGTTCTCGATGTCGTCGTCCTGGCCGTCCAGGCCGTCGAGCCCGTCCTTGGCCCGGTCGGTGCCCTGGTCGATCTGCTCGCCGTACTTGCCGCCGGTCTTCTCGTCGGCGAAGTCGCCGGCCTTGTCCATACCCTCGCTGACCTTGTCGCCGTGGTCGTCGACCGCGTCCGAGGCCTTGTCCTTGATGTTGTCGAACATGCTCATACCGGGTTGCTCCTTCCGGATCCAGCGTTCGGCACCCATCGGCCGCCCCCTCCGTCAGGTGGCCGATCGTTGCCTTGGTCATCGTTGCTCCCGGTACCCAATCCGTCGCTGTCAAACCAGCCCGCCGGAGATCACGCTGCGTCACCGAAACGTTCTGGTGCCCGATCGCGATAGAGCAGCAGAGGGGAGGACTCCAACCATGCTGACTGGCGACGTGACCCGCCGACTGATCGCGCTGCTCCGGATCGTGGAGCGCACCACGCCCACCACGGTGGCCGAGGACGACGCGATCCTGGACGCCTGGTTCGGCCACCAGTCCCCCGCCCGGTAGAGCGCTCCCGGTCACACAGGAGTCACCGCCTCGAGCGGGACCGTGCATGATTGGTCCATGGATCGCGCTGCAGCCGAGGGCGTCCCCGTTGAGGGCGCCACGAGTTCATCCCCGGACGGATCCGCCGCCGACGGACTGCCGACGGCGGACGTCTTCGCGCGGTTGGCGATCGAGTTGCACGACTCCGGCGGGATCGAGGAGACCGTCGACGCGGTCGTCGGGTTCGCGCTCCAGGCGCTCGGCTGCAGTCATGCGGGGGTGGCGCTCGCCGCCCGGGGACGGCGACTGGAGATCCCGGCCGTGACCGATCCCATCGTCGCGGAGATCTATCAATCCCAGATGACTCGCGGTGACGGACCTCTCACGGTGTGTCTGCGCGACCAGACACCTGTTCTGATCGCAGACTCCGCGACGGACCACCGCTGGCCGGAGTGGAGCACCCAGGTCGGCGCGCTCGGCGTACGCAGCGTGTTCGACGTCCCGCTCCGTACGGCGGCCGGAACCGTCGGCGTGCTCGGGCTCTACAGCAACCGGCCCGACGCGTTCTCCGTCGACGACCAGGCGATCGCGCACATCCTCGCCCGGCACGCGTCGGTGGCGGTGGCGAACGCCCGGCACGAGCAGACCCTGCACCAGGCGGTCGACGCCCGGAAGCTGGTGGGCCAGGCGATGGGCATCCTGATGGAACGCTTCGACCTCGACGCCGACCGGGCCTTCGAGGTCCTCAAGCGCTACTCCCAGGACACCAACCAGAAACTCCGCGACGTCGCCCAGAACCTGATCGACACCCGCAAGCTCCCGGGCCGCTGACCGCCCGGTTGAGCAGACAGGCCCCGGGTACAGGACGTCGGCCGAAGAATCCCACGAGCAATCGAGGTTGATCACGTGAGCGATGCGGTCGTCGTCGGAGCCGGGCCCAACGGGCTGGTCGCCGCGAATCTGCTGGCGGACGCCGGCTGGGACGTGGTGATCCTGGAGGCGAACGACGCGATCGGGGGCGCGGTCCGGAGCTCGACCGATGTCCACGGCTCGTTCGTGCACGACACCTTCAGCTCGTTCTATCCGCTCGCGGCCGTCTCCCCCACCATCAAGGCGCTGACTCTCGGCGACCACGGCCTGGAGTGGTCCAACCCGCCCGCGCCGGTCGGGAACCCGCTGCGAGACGGCGGCTGGGCCCTGGTCCACCCGGATCCGGCTGACACAGCCGCGGCCTTGGACGCGCAGACGCCGGGCGACGGGCAGGCGTGGCTGGAGCTGTACTCCGACTGGGAGCGCGTCGGCCCGGCGATCACCCAGGCCCTACTCACGCCGTTTCCCCCGGTCCGGGCCGGCGTCGACCTGCTTCGGCAACTGCTCGGCCCACGCGGCCTGAAACGTCTTCAGCTCTTGATCGGCCCGGTCCGCTCGGTCGCCGACCGGCGGTTCAGCGGCCAAGCGGCGCGCATGCTGCTGGCCACCAACTCGCAGCACGCGGACATCGCTCCGACGAGCCTGGGCTCAGGGCTGATGGGTTGGCTGCTGGCGATGATCGCGCAGGAGCACGGCTATCCCGTCCCACGCGGCGGCGCCGGGCGGCTGTCGCAGGCGCTGGCCGACCGGTTCACCTCCCAGGGCGGCTCGATCGTGTGTGGGGCCCGAGTCGACCGGATCGTGGTCCGCGACGGGCGGGCGGTCGCAGTACGGACTGTTGATGGGGGTGAGTACTCCGCCCAGCGGGCCGTGCTCGCCGACGTGTCGGCACCGGCTCTGTACGGTCAACTGATTCCGCGGGCGGACCTTCCCGCTCACGTGCGGATGCGACTGCGGGCCTTCAAGTGGGATCCCGGCACGGTCAAAGTGGACTGGGCTCTCGACTCGCTGATCCCGTGGCGGGACGCTCCGGACCTGGCGCCGGGCACCGTTCACATCGCCGACTCGGTCGACGATCTGCGCCGGTGGTCCGGTCAGCTCTCGGCGGGCTGGATCCCGGACCGCCCGTTCCTCCTGATGGGCCAGATGACCACCTCCGACCCGAGCCGCTCCCCGGCCGGCACCGAGTCGGTCTGGGCCTACACCCACGTGCCGCAGCGCGTCCGCGGCGACGCCGGCGGCAAGCTCAGCGGTGCCTGGGACGAGGCCGACGCCGCCGCGATGGCCGCCCGGATCGAGGCCCGGATCGAGGAGTACGCCCCGGGGTTCACCGACCGGATCACCGCCCGGCGCGTCCTGACCCCGCTGGATCTCGAGCGACGCGACGCCAATCTCGTCGGCGGCGCCGTCAACGGCGGCACCTCGGCGTTGCGGCAGGAACTCGTACTCCGCCCGATGCCGGGCCTCGGCCGGCCCGAAACGGCGATCAAGTCGCTCTATCTGGCCTCAGCATCGGCCCATCCGGGCGGCGGAGTACATGGCGCGTGTGGTTCGAACGCAGCCCGCGCCGCCCTCTTCCACGCTCGCTAGCGGCGCACGGCCTTCCAGCCTGCGGCAACCACGGCGGCGGCGACCGTCGTACCGGCGAGTGGTCGCAACCAATGCCGCCCCCACCGCCCGTACTGCGCGTCGCCGGCCGGCCGCGCGTCCATCACATTGCCCGGATGCGGGCTGATCTCGTCGCGGGACAGGGCGCCGGCCCTCATCAGCGGAGTCACCAGGACGTCGAAGGCCGCAGGCGCCCGGCGGTAGCCGAACACCATCAGCCGATTCGCCACCCCGACGGACGTCGCCCGGGCGGGCCGGTCGGCCACCCGCGCGATCCGGCGCGCGACCTTGTCGGGTGGATCGACCGGGGGCGGCGGGCGGCCGATCCAGCCGGTGTAGTTCGCGGCCTGCGAGTACGCCGGCGTGTTCACCGAGCCCGGCCAGACGAGCGCGACCTCGATCCCCGGTTCGGACCTGGCCTCGATCTGCCACGAGCGGGTCAGCCCGTGGATCGCCCACTTGCTGGCGACGTACGAACTCAGGTACGGCGTCGCGATCTTGCCGAGCAGCGAACCGACCACGATCAGCGTGCCGCTGCCCTGACGCCGGAAAGCCCGCAGGGCCGAGCGGCCGACGTTCGCCGTACCGCTGACGTTCACGGTCACCACCTGGTCGAAGATCTCAGCGGGGACGTCCTCGAACCGCCCGTAGGCGAGCACGGCAGCGGAATGCACGACGACGTCGATCCGACCGAAGCGGCGCTCGGCGGCCTCCATCAGCGCATCGACCTGCCCGGCCTCCGCCACGTCTGTCGGCACCACCAGCACTTCAGCACCCTCGGCCGTACAGAGCTCTTCGGCCTTCGCGAGACTGTCCATCGCGCGAGCCGCCAGCACCATCCGGGCTCCCTGCCGGGCGAACTCGCGCGCCGACGCCAGGCCGATACCGCTCGAAGCTCCGGTCACCACCACCACGCGCGTCACGGCATCGACAACACCTTCAAGACACCATCCTGCTTCCGCTCGGGCCACGGCGGGCGAACACCGCCGCCGCGGCGGGCTCGTGGCTGTAGTCGACGAGCCGGATCGGAACGCCGGTCCGATCCCCGAAGGCGGCATACCGCCCGACGGAGCCGTCCACCGGCGCGACCAGCCAGTCCAGGTCGGGATGACGCCGGTGGAACTCGTCCAGGTCGTCGATGGCGAACACGCCGCCCGGCCCCAGCCGGGTCTCGTCGCAGTTGCGGCTCAGCATGATCATCGGTACCTCGGCCGGTCCGGTCGCGAGCAACACCGAATCGTCGTCCGGCCACCAGACCGGCACCAGCCCGAGTTCGCGGTAGAAGTCGACACTGGCATCCAGATGTTCGACTCCGACCATCGTCAGCAAAAGCTCCATTCCGGTCACACCAAGCAGTCGACGCGAACGCGGCACAGTTCCAGACCACGCTCGCCCGCCGGTACCCCGATCGCCCGGGGTCAACCGACACAGGACAACCCACTGGATGGGTGCCAGCGGTTGCGATTGGGTACCTGCCGGTGCATGAGCGAGAACGAGCGGTTGATCCATGCCTCTGTCGAGGACGTCTTCGCCGTCCTCACCGACGGCTGGTCCTACGCGTCCTGGGTGGTCGGCGCGTCCCGGATCCGCGACGTGGAGGCCGGCTGGCCGCAACCAGGCCACAGCATCCACCACTCCGTCGGCGTCTGGCCGTTGGTCATCGACGACGCGACCACGGTCGAGCAGTACGAGCCGCTGCGCTTCCTCCAACTGAAGGTGCGGGCCTGGCCGACCGGTGAGGGCCGGGTGGAGTTCGTGGCGGACGACCGGAATGGCGAGTGCCACCTGGTCATGCGCGAGATGACCTCCAAGGGGCCGGCCACGATGATCCCCGAGGCGGTCATCGACCCCGTCCTGCGGCTGCGCAACACAGAAACGCTCCGTCGGCTGGCGCTGATCGCCGAAGGCCACAGCGCGAAGACCGACTGAGCTCTCGCCCCTGTGCCCTGGCCCGTGCCATCCCAGACCTCAGGCGACGCTGACTCCCGTGCCGATCAACTCTTTGACGGCACCGAGTCGGCTTTCACGGCACCTCTTTCACCGATGGGTTGCTCCGGTCCCTTGGTGGTGTCCCGGGCTGTCTGCTCCTCGCTCTCCGCGTTGATCTCCGCGCCGAGCAGGATCGCGTAAGCGGTCAGCCAGAGCCAGAGCATCAGTACCACCACCGCGGCCAGACTCCCGTAGGTCTTGGCGTAGTTGCCGAAGGTGGCGACGTACACCGAGAAGCCGATCGAGGCGATCAGCCAGATGACCGTGGCGACTATCGCGCCCACGGAGACCCAGCGCAGCCGTGGCGCGTCCCTGGCCGGGCCCAGCCGATAGGTGATGGCGAGCGCCACCATGATCAGCAGCACGGCAACGAGCAGCCTGGCTCCCTCCAGCAGGATCCGGATCACCGTCGGCACTCCGTCGGTGATCGCCGCCCCGACAGCGAACAGGCCGATCGTCAACAGGACGAAGACGATCGCGCCCAGCGTCATGCCGAGCGAGAGCAACTTGCGGCGGACGAATCCCCGGTTCTCCTCCTCGTCGTACGCGAGGTTCACCGCGGTGACCAGGTAACCGACGCCTCCCGACGCGCTCCACAAGGCGGTCGCGACCGCGATGATGACCCCGATCCCCAGACTCTGCCGGGGTGCCGATGTCAGCGCGTCGATCTGCTGGAGCAAAAGCTCCCGCGCCGACTCCGGCACCGCGGCGGCCAGGTCCTGCGCCTGACGGCGGATCTGGGCCGGATCGGCCAGCAGGCCGTAGGCCATCACGGCGGCGACGACGGCGGGGAACAACGACAGGAAGCCGAAGAACGCGACTCCCGCCGCGAGCAGTGGGACCTGGTCGGCCTTGGCCTCGGCCCAGGCCCGCTTGACGATCTGCCACCACCCCGCGGCGGGAATCTCGGCCGGCTTCTCGGCCGCCACCCCCGGTACGTCGCTCCGCTCGTCCTCCGGCATCAGCTTTGCGAGCCTGCCTGCCGCACGGTGTCGGCGGAGTCCTTGGATTCGTCCGCGACCCGCTGAGTCGCCTGACGGCCCTCATCGGTGACGGAGGAGACCGCGTCGGTGGCGGACTGGCGAACGTGCTCGACAGCCTCCTGCGCGGGCTCTTGAAGGTTCTCCTTGACCTCCTGCATGGCTTCGGCCGCCTTCTCCTTGACCGGACCCGCGGCCTCCATCGCCTTGTCCTTGGCGTCTTGAGCCAGTTCCTGCTCCTTGGTCGAGGCCGGCAGGGCGGCAGCGACCACCCAGCCCGCGGCGAAGGCGATCAGCCCGGCAGCCAGCGGCGTACCGCGGGTCTGCGCGCGAGCGCGATCGGGCGCCGAGCTCACCACGTCACCGACCTTGCTCCCCGCGTCGGACACCGTCGAGGCGGCAGAGCCGGCCGTGTCGGTCACCGTCGACATGGCTGAGCCGGCCGTATCGGTCACCGTCGAACTCGCCGAGTCCGCCTTGCCCATCACCTGTTCCTTGAATCGGCCGAGGCCGCCACGCACGCGGTCGACCCGGCGGCCGACCACTGCGCTGGGGCTGACCTTCTCGGTCAGGGCGTCCACGTCGCGGCTGAGATTCCGCCTGGTTCCCTCGATCTCGCGCTTCAGTTGTTCTGTGTCTTCAGCCATTTCGCGTCCTCCTTGAGAGATTCGACCGTCTGGTCCGGGGTGGGGTTGACCTCCTGCAGTTCCTTGCGGCCGGCCATCGCCAGTACGGCCGCGACGATCGCCCACACGACGCAGACGATCAGGGCCGCCCAGGCCAGGTGCATGACCTCGCCGAGCGCCCACATCGCCGTCAGGGAAAGGAAGATTGCCACCATCCAGCCCGCCACCGCGGCGCCGCCGAGCATGCCGGCGCCCTTGCCGGCCTTCTTCGCCTCGCCCCGCAGTTCCGCCTTGGCCAGCGCCAACTCCTGGCGGGTCAACTTGCCCAGGTCGTCGGTCAGGTGCGAGACCAGCGTGCCGAGCGACTCGTCGGGCGAGGGCCGGGTCGGATCAGCGCCGAGCGGCGTTCCACTCGTGCTCATGTCAGCGCTCCGTGCCGGGGCCGAACCTCGGCGTCACCGGCGCTCCCGGATCGGGATCCGGCGCCGTCGGAGTCGGCATCGGAGGCTGCGACGACCTGCCCGGCTGCCCACCCATCGGCGGCTGTCCACCCCTCGGTGGCTGTCCTCCCATCGGTGGCTGTCCTCCCATCGAGGGCTGTCCACCCATCGCAGGCTGCGACGACATCGGCGGCTGTCCACCCATCGGAGGCTGGGGCGGCATCGATGCCGGAGTCATCGGCGGCTCACTGAAGGTAGGCGGCGGCGGAACGAGGTACTCGTCCGGCGTCGACCTGTCACCGGGAACACCCGTCCGTCCCCCGGCCGAGACGTTCGACGACGAATCCGTGCTGTTGCCGGCGGCCAGCGCCCGCGACATCCGGCCCGCGACAACTCCCAGAACCGCGGCACCCAGCAGGAACGTTCCGGGCCGCCGTCGCGCGAAGCGGCGCACCTCGTCCAGCAGTTCCGCCGGCTCGTGCTGCTGAAGGAAGTCAGCGGCCTGATTACTGAGCTGAGCCCCTTGCCGGGCGAGCTGCGTGCCCCAGCCGGACTGGCCGTGCTCGGCCATCCCGCGAAGTTCGTCGGCGACGGAACGCAGTCCGTCGGCCGCCTTGTCCTTCTGCTGCCCGGCCTGCCCGACCACCTGGTCCTTGGTCTGCCCGGCCAGCTGCCTGGTCTGCTGCCGTACGTCGGAGGTGACCTCGACGGCCTTCTCCTTCGCCGTGCCGGCCACGTCACGAGCCGCCTCACCCGCGGTCTCCTTGAGGTGTCCGGCCTCTTCCCGCGCCGTACCGGTCACACCTTCCGGCGCCGTACCGGGCGGACCGTCCAGGTCCGTCCGGTGATTCGTTGTGGGTGTCATCTGACAACTCCTTCTCGAGTTCCGAGACACCCCTGTTGCCACCGAATCCGCGCCGAAACCCTCTACTTCCCGCTGGTTTCCGGCAATTTCCCAGCCGTGGCCTCAGCCGGTCAGCGGGAGTTGCCGGCGGGGTCGTTCTGCTTTTCCTGGTCGCCGGACGAGGCGACGATCTCCTCGGCGACCAGGCGGAGTTTGATGTTGTAGTCCTGGGACAGCCGGCTCAGGAAGGCGAAGGCCCGCGGGTCGCTCATCTTGTAGCGCTCCATCACGATTCCCACGGCCTGGCCGATCGTCCGGCGGGTCCGCATCGCCTCTTGCAGGTTGTGGATCTCGTGCGCGTAGCTGATCGCCATCGCCGACTGGTGCTTGAAGAGTTCGCCGATCGTGCCGAGGTCGTCGAACTTGCCGAGCCGGGTCGAGTAGAGATTGAGAGCGCCGTTCGCCTTGGGCGCCTCGTACAGGCGGATTCCGGCCTGAGACAGGATCCCCGCCCGCAGCGCCCCGGCGCCGTACCGGGGAAAGCGCGGATCTGCGGCCAGGTCCGGCGACGTGACGTGGACCGTGTCGACGGCCGCCTCGTAGCAGGGCCCTTCCCGTAACTCGTACTGCAGCGCGTCGAGGTCCCACAACAGCTCTGCCGTGGGCGCGAACGTCTCCAGCCGCCCGTCCGCGTGCTGCACCGTGATGCTGGCGTAGTCCACATCCGGCAGTACTTCGACAGCGGCCGCGGTGATCCTGGCCAGGGTGTGGTCCAGGTGACCGGGCGTGAGTGCCTCCGCGAGTCGCCGGGCAGCCTCGATCAGTCGTTGGTCGCTCATCATCCCCGGGTTCCCTCTTTCACCACAGTTCAACCCGGCCCCGTCACGGGGCGGTTCCGAACGGGCCCAGGGAGTTGAGGTCGAGGCGGAGGGATTCGGCCATCGCCCAGGCGTTGGGCAGGGTGAAGACGTCGGCACCGCCGAGCCGGTCCTTCCAGCGAGGCACGATCTCGTCCGTGGTCTGAGCGGCGACGGCGTCGAGGTAGGCGCGGAACACCGCCCAGACGTTGCCGGTGTCGATGGGCGCCATCGTGCTGCCCAGGTCGACGCTGGACAGGGCCGCTTCGGCGGTGGCCCGCAGGTCGTTCATGTACTCCAGTTGCACGCGGACGTCCTCGGAGGTTCCGGGGCGGGTCACATGTCCGCTCACCAGGTGGTCGAACTCGTAGTCCAGCGCCTTCTCGTGGACCTGGATGAAGCCGGGTATGAACGCGGACAGCGCGAGGTTCGAGAACGGCACCCAGCCGGGGAAGATCACGTCGACCAGCATCAGCACCCGCTGGTTGGGTGCGTAGATGAAGCTGTTGCCCTCGCTGTGATTGGGACCTGGATAGTCCATCCGCAAGGTGTGGTCGCCGGTGTCGATGGTCAGGGTTTCGTCGAACACCTGGGTCGGCAGCGGCCGGTCGGGATCAGCCAGCAACTCCAGCCGCTGCGCGGTCGCGCGCTGGGCGTAGCGGGGTGCCTCCTCGGGATAGATGGACATGGCGCCGCAGTGGTCGGAGTGGTGATGGCTGTAGATCACGTGCGTGATCGGCTTCTTGGTGACGCGGTCGATCGCCCGCAGGATGTTGTACCCGAGGGTCGGTGGCGCGTCGACGGCGATGACGCCCTCCGCGGTGACGACGAACATGTTCTGGTAGCTGCCGTCGCCGAGCCAGAAGATGCCGTCGGCGATCTCGTCCAGCACGTATCCCTCGGCCGGCACGTCGGGACCCTTCGCGATGTCGGGCACCGGGGCTGTGGGCCGCTCCCGTCGTTGCTTCGCGTCCGCCGAGAAGGTGGGCACGGCCGCCGTGTCCAGGGTGGGTTCAGTGACTGTTGACATGCGTCCTCCAGGTGGTTTGGGACGAGAGTTTCTGGATGTCGGCGTCCAGGTCCCGGACCGCTTGGAGGAAGGCCTCCGAGAACGTCGGGAACGGCTGGATCACGTCGAGGAGGATCGGGACGGGGACCCCCGCATGGATGGCCAGCGTCGCCTGCTGCAGCCATTCCCCGGCTTCCGGCCCGACGGCGTACGCGCCGGTCAGGTGGATCCCGTCGGAGACGAGGGTGAGGAAGCCCGGACGCGTGTCGTACTCGCGGGTGTAGGTCGCGGTACGGGCCACGCTCGCCAGCGAGACAGTCGCCTCGAACCGTCCTTGCGCCGCACCCACGACCGCGGCCTGCGGATCGGTGAAGACGACCCGGGGAACGGCCTCGTACCGCGCCCGGCGGGTGCGGCCGAGGATGTTGTCGGCGACGACCCGGCCCTGGTACTTGCCCACGTGGGTGAGCTGCCAAAGCCCGGTCACGTCGCCGATGGCCCAGAGCCCAGGGCCGACAGCCAGCCGGTCGTCGACCGGTATCCCCCGCTGGTCCGGTTCGATGCCGACCGTCTCCAGGCCGATCCCCGCAGTACGGGGGCGGCGGCCGGTGGCGACCAGCAGCCGGTCGCCACGGGCCTCGGTGCCGTCGCCGAACTCGAGCACGTACTCGTCACCGTCGAGCTTGGCGCGGACAGCGTGCTGGTCGAACCGGACGTCGATCCCGTCTGCCACGAGCGCCTGCCCGACCGCCGAGCCGACGGCGGCGGGCTCCCGCGGCAGGACCCGGTCGTTGCCCTCGATCAGCACGACCGAGGACCCCATGCCGGCGAAGGCTTGCGCCATCTCGACACCGGTCGGACCAGCGCCGAGGACCAGCAGCCGCCGGGGAACCTCTGCGAACGCGGTGGCTTCGCGGTTGGTCCACACGCCGGGCAGGTCGGCCAGGCCGGGGACGGGCGGCATGGCGGCGTCGGAGCCGGTGGCGATCACGATGTGGTCGGCCGTGTAGGTGCTGTCGCCAACTGCGACGGTGTGCGGACCGGCCAGCCGGCCGGAGCCGCGCAGTACGTCCAGTCCGGCGCCGCGGGCCCACGACTCCTGCCCCGCGTCGGAGTAGTCCGAGACCATGAAGTCGCGCCAGGCCAGGACGGCTGCCGGGTCCACGGCTCCGGTCACCGCCTCGCGAGCGCCCGGCACCTGGCGGGCAGCCGACAACGCTTCGCCGGCCCGCAGCAGGGTCTTGGTCGGGATGCAGGCCCAGTAGGAACACTCGCCGCCCAGCAGTTCGCGCTCGACGATGGCGACCCGCAACCCGCCGGCGACGATGGCCGCGGCACAGTGCTCACCCGGCGACCCGCCACCGATGACGATCGCGTCGAAATCGCGGCCGGAGTTCGTCCCCGGACTCGCGCCGTTGTGCTCGATCATCCGAACCTCCTTGGCTGATTCGTCGACTGTCGCCCGATCGAGCGGGCCGTCGCGCCCGTGGACTCACTGGTCGCGGCACGGGAGCCCGGGAGGGTGACCAGGGCACGGGGCTCCGACCAGGGATCACCCGGGCGCGATCCGGGGCTGGTGCCGACAAGACTGCGAGCATCCCGACACATTCCGACCCGCTGGAGGTTTCCGTGAGTACGCAGGTGAGCAATGACAAGGCGACGTCGGCGTCCAACGACACGACGATCCCGTTCCGGCTGGAGGTCGTCGTCATCCCGATCGCGGACTTCGACCGGGCCAAGGCCTTCTACGGCAGCCGCCTCGGCTGGCGGGTGGATGCCGAGGCGGACTCGGGCACCGGCTACCGGCTGATGCAGGTCACCCCGCCCGGCTCGAACGCGTCGGTCATCTTCGGTACCCAGGTCACCGCCGCGCCGGCCGGTTCGTCCGACGGACTGCTGCTGACGGTCGACAACGTCGACACGGCCCGCGACGAACTCGTCTCGCGCGGCGTCGAGGTGAGCGAGGCGTTCCACGACGCCGCCGGCACCCTCGGCGGCGGCTTCCACATCGGCGACGAGGGACGCGCCGCCGGGCCGGACCCCGAGCGCCGCTCGTACGCCACCTACGCCTCGTTCAACGACCCCGAGGGCAACCGCTGGATCCTGCAGGAGATCACCGAACGGCTTCCGGGCCGCGTCTGAACCCATGCCACGGCTCCGGTCCTTGCCCTCCGGGGGGCCGGAGCCGTACCACCGAGAAAGGACCGAGATGGACGTCCAGTCCCTGGCCGAACTGCTGCACGAAACGGCCCAGCGTCACGACACGTTCGAGAAGGCGGCTCCGGAGCACGACTGGTGGGACTGGTACGCGCCGTACCTGCAGGCCCGCCAGAACGGCAGTACTCCGGACGAGGCCGCCGCGGCCGCCGGCCGCTACATGGCGGAGATCAAGAACGTCGTCGTCTGAGCCGGCTGCCGGGCGGTCGAGTTGCTCAGGCGACGGTGGGTCGCAGGGCTTCCCGCAGGTGGCTGCGGGCCGTCACCCCCAGTTGCGCGAACACTTTTCCGAGGTGCCACTCGACCGTGCGGGGGCTGATGAACAACGCGGCGCCGATCTGTGGGTTGGTGAGACCGTCCGCTGCCAGCCGGGCGATGTGGAGTTCCTGCGAGGTGAGCTCCTGCCGGGTCTCCACGGACCGTTTGCGCACCGTCTCACCGGTCGCAGCGAGTTCATGGCGAGCCCGGGAAGCGAACGCGTCCAGTCCCGCCGCCGCCAGCATGGTGTGCGCGGACCGCAACTGCTCGCGCGCTTCCACCCGACGGCCGCCGCGGCGCAACCACTCGCCGTACAGGAGTTCCGCGCGGGCCAACTCAACCCGTACCTCGGTTTGCCCGAGCAGGTGGATCGCCTCTCGGTACAGGTCTTCGGCCCGGCCGCCGTCGTTGAGCAGGGCGGCCGACCGGGCCTCCACTCCCAGCGCCCAGTTCGTGCCACTTGCCTGGGTCAAGGCGGAGAGTTGCTCGAGGGCAGTGGCCGCGGTGGCCGGTTCGCCCGCCCGCGCTGCCGCCTCGACCAGTTCGATCAGTCCCCAGTTCGCCACCCCCATCTCCTCGGGGTGAGCGGCCGCCACGCGGGCAGCCTGGAGTGCTACCGAGTACCGGCCGAGCGAGTTGCACAGCAGCGCCTGCGCCCAGTGAGTGAGCGATACTCCGATCCCCTCACCACGCGATGCGACGTTCTCCATCGCTGCCGAGATCAGTGGCCCCGCCTGGTCCTCATGGCCCCGGAAGGCGGCCAGCCCGATCGCGCCGTACGGCGTCAGGTCGGTGCCCGCCACGTCGGTGACGATGCGGATCTCGTCGACCAGCACGGACGCGGCCGTGAGGTCGCCGGCGAAGAGGTTCACGAAGACCTGGGTGTTCAAGGCGAGCGGCAACGCACTGAGCGCACCGGAGTCGCGAGCGAATCTCACGTGCCGGCCGGCCAGCCTCCTCCAGGCCTCGTGGTCCCACAGGTCGGAGGCGACGACCGTGGCCAGCCACAGGAATCGGACCCCTTCCTCCATCGACAGGTCATCGCTGTCGAACACCTGCACGGCCTGCCTCAACAACGGCACCGCGGCCGGATAGCTGTCGCCGAACTGCATGGCCACACCCTGCAGAAGCACGTCACCACGCCGAGGTTCGGCGGGCATCGGTGCGCTGAGCGCGGCCTGGGCGACCTCGACCGCGCCCGCTCCGGACGCCAGGCGACCGGCGAACAAGGCGGCCGTCAGCGCGTCCACGTAGCAGTCGAGGGCGAGCTCGGCGTCGAGAGGCTCCAGCCGGCGAGCGGCGTTCAGGAGCAACGGCAAGGCCTCGTTGCCGCGCCTGGAGGCGAACCCGATCTGAGCGCGGAGTACGTCGATCTGGGCGCGCTGCAATTCGCTGAGTGGTCCCGACTCAGCCATGGCCAGCAGGTGCAGCGCGGCCTCGAAGGTACCGGCGTGCAGCATGGCCCGGGCCGCGTCGAGCTCCCGCCGGGCACGTTCGGCCGCGTCCGGGGTGAGCGCGGCCGCGCGTTCGAGGAAGGCGGCAGCCGCAGCGAGCCCACCGTGCGAGAGCGCTCGGCCGGCGGAGCGCTCCAGCTCGGCGGCGACGACTTCGTCGGGACCGAAGGCCGCCCGCGCACGGTGCCACGCGCGCCGATCCGGGTCCAGGGCAGGGTCCGTCACGTCCGCCAGGGCTCGGTGCACCATCTGACGCTCGTACGGCGTCGCGGACCGGTAGGCCACCGATCGCACCAGCGGATGCCGGAAGTGGACCGTGTAGCGCAACTCGATCAGCCCCGCCGCCTCGGCCGGGATGGCGGCATCCCAGTCGAGCTCCAGCCGCTCCGCCGCGCGCCACAGCAGCCCGACGTCGCCGAGCGGTTCGGACGCCGCGGTGAGAAGGAGAAGACGTGACTGCTCGGGCAGCTGCTCCAGCCGCCGGAGGAAGCCCTGCTCGAGCCGGGTGATGACGGTCGTCGTGTCCGTGTGGTCCGAACCGAACGCCAACTCGGTCGTCGAGAGCCAGTGCGGCAGCTCCAGCAGTGCCAGCGGGTTGCCCCGCGTCTCGTCCAGGATCCGGGTCCGCACCCGGCTGTCCAGGGGGCTGATGACGGCCGACTCGAGCAGCGCCTCGGCGTCGGTCTGGCGCAGGCCGTGAACCGTCAGCTGAGGCAGCCCCGCCCATCTCGTCTCGTCGCCGGTCGTCCTGGCCGCGAA